>JAFXVS010000045.1 GCA_017534815.1 Bacteroidaceae bacterium
CTCCTGAATTTTGGTGTAAAGTGGGTCATTTTTAGCCGATGGAGTGCATTTTGTGAACGCATCCACCTTCTCTGAAAAGCATCGAATACTGTCGTTTGATGCCTGTTTTAAGCCCTCTGACTCGTGAAAATAGCCCTCCAAGAGGGTGTGAGAGGGGTCTTCATAGCCCTCACAACTCATGAAAAAGAGTGAAAAAGCGCACAGGCATAGACACAAAAAAAAACTGCCGGCATGGGCAAAACCCACGCTCGACAAGGCAGAATACTGTTTTACTAAACCTAAATTCCTTACATCACATGACGAAATAGTGGGGGGTAATAACTCCCTCATAATCAATCTATTAGACAATATTTTGAGTGTTTCGTGCATGTACATAAGGTTTTAGTAGGGGCAAAGATAGTGCAAATCCAGCACACTACAAAATAAAAGGCTGATTTTTTCTTCAGCTTGTCAGTAAGAAGCGTTGCGTTGCAGTTGTTGCAGTTCGATTTCCAACAGGTGGAAAAGTCAAAACAGAACTTTATATTTATATATATATAAATATAAGAGTATTTTTGGGGGTCTCCACCCCCTAAAAAACAACTGCAACAACTGCAACGCTGCAACGCCTGAAAAAAATTCAAAAAAGTAGAAAAAATATCTATAAATATTTGGTAGTATCAGAAAAAAGTCGTACCTTTGTACCGTAATAAGAGAAAAGGTTACAGGTTATTGGTTAAAGGTTATAGAAGCCGACCAGCCTCAACCCAACGCTAAAATAGTAAAGAATCTAAACCATCAAAAGCCATGCAACAGCTCAGTTCAAAAGAAATCATCGCCATCTGGTTCGCAGTCGTGTCGGCAGCCATCAGCATCACGGCGCTCTGGATGCCTCCACAGGGAATCATCGACCAGTCGGTGCTCATCCTCATCGGACAGTTCCTCCTCTTCATCGCCACCCTGACAGGTGTGGACGGGGCACTCACCAGACTCACCAGAATGAGGCAAAAAGCACCCCCGACGGACGGCTGAGGACGATACGCCGTATCGTGAGGCACGAAACGCCGTATCAAGGGCCACGAAACGCCGTATCGTTTTTTGAAAGGTTTTGAAGGTAAAAATGACGAGAAAAAGGAGAAGCCTCCACTCCTCAAAGTTGGGGGCAAGAACAACTAACATTAAAATAAATCTAAGCGTATGAGTAAGATTATCTATCGCAAGGTTCGCACCGCACCTGGTGTGAAGCAGTACCTGGACGAAGAGAAGACCCAGGTCAACCCAGAGTTTGAAACCAGCTCCGCCTACTATGCCAAGGCTGTGAGCATCGAGACGCTCAACATGCGAGGAATGGCGAAGCACATCCTCTCGCACGGCAGCCCCTACACCGTCGATGTGGTGATGGGCGTGCTCGAAGCCTACCGCAACTGCCTCATCGAGCAGCTCCTGGAGTCGAAGAAGGTCAAGATCGAGGGACTCGGCACCTTCTACGTGACCATCGCCAACAAGGAGGGCGGCGAGAAAGACCTGAAGAAGTTCAACATCAACTCCATCGCCACGGGTCTGCGCCTCCGCTTCCTGCCCGACCAGACGGAGGAGGAGAACATCAGCTCCAAGGAGTTCCTCAAGAAGGCCAACTTCATCGACGTGGCTACCCTCGCCAAGGGTGCCGAGGTGGAGACCGAGGAGACCGGCACCGACGACAACAACGGCGGCACTGAGATTGATGACAACGAGGGCGACAACAACGGCAACGGTGGCAACACTGGTGGCAACACTGGCGGCGGTGGCCTCCCAGGCAGTGGCGGAGAAGGGTGATTTAGTTGAGAGTTGAAAGTTTAGAGTTTAGAGTCAAAGTTATGAAAAAGGAAACTTGGAAATTCATCATCCAGACGCTCGCAGCCATCTTGACTGCTATCGCCACTACGCTGGGAGTGACCAGTTGCATGAACTTGTTGTAAGTCAATGCTAAGTTGTCAAATGTGAAACGTATGACGCGCAAAGGAAGGGAGAAGGCCGCAGCATTGCAGCCTTCCCCTTTTATCTTACAACCCTCTTTTTGAAGATTTTGATACAGATTTTTGTCGATTTTGAGCGGATGCGACCAAGAATAAAAAAGAAGAAGTACGTTAGACGACGCACTTCTCTGATATGGGTTTACGTTGTTTTGTTTACAAACATTTGTCTTGTTTGCTGAACCTCGGCATACCCCCAAAGATGAACACTTATGACATGTATTCTCTTTGGAACCACAATAAAAACACGGGGTCAGCAATGGTGGTCGCACCCTTGCTGGTCTCAATGAGTTCCTTGTCTTCAAGGCTGCTCTTGAGACGGGTGATGTTTGATTTTGTACCTAAACGATAGGTGTCTATGATGCGTTTGCTACCAAAATCACTGTGGATTCCATCACACAAGGCACGAAGAAAATTCATCTGGAAAGAAGTGAGTGTTCCGATTCGGCTTTGGAAAAGTGCTGAGTTATGATGGAGCAATTCATCAAGCCCACTCTGGAACGAGTCTTCAGTGACTTCGTGTTCTGTTTCGACAAACACATTCCATGCTAATTCCTGCACGTATGAGGAGTGTCCATCCACCGTGCGGCAGATACGTGTGGCAAAGTCTTCAGATATGCTTTTCTCCTTGCTGGCGAAGCGCGACTGGATAAAGGCAACCCAGTCGGCATCGGGTATCTTATCGAGAAAAATGGTGTCGCCAAACTTGTAGAAGGGCATTCGTTTGCTCTGAAAGATTCTCATCATCAGATGCTTTTTGCTACCGAACATGCAGTAGGATGCATTCTTGTGGTGTTGCCACGCGCCACGCATTCGTTTCTGTACATTGAGGCTATCTGGAAATTCGCCCACTTGTTGAAACTCATCAATGCACACGATGATATGGATGCCACGTTTTTCTGCGATGCGTTCAGGTAAGTTCAGAATTTCATCAGGAGTGTGGGTCTCGGGCGTAATGCCAAGAGACAACGAAAACTCTGAGTTGGGTTCTGGACTGAAAGAGACTTTGGGAACAACTCTTGTGAGGAACTCCATCACTGTGGATGCCAACATCTCCACCTTCCCAGCCGTCTGCTTGATGAGGACGGAAGCAAAGCGCTCCAGAAAATCGTACTCACTTCTGCAGTCGTAGATGTCCATATAGACCGCTTTAATCTTCTCATCCGTCATTTCATTCCTCACTTTCTGCACCAGAGAGGTCTTTCCCATTCTTCGAGGAGAAATCAGGATGGCATTCATTCCATTCTCGAAGTCCATTCTCAGTCTTCGGGTTTCCTGCACTCTGTCTGTGAAGTTCTCTCCACCGACAGCTGTTCCATAGATAAATGGCTTGTTCATAAGTCTTGTTCCCTTTTATTTTCTGGTGCAAAAGTACAAATAAAAACATTGGTACACAAGTTTGTGGACCACAAAGTTGTGTACCAATGCATTTTTCCCATTTTTGGGGGCGTCATGACACGTTTTTGAAGATTTTGAATCAGATTTTTGTCGATTTTGAGCGGATGTGACCAACAATTCCCTTATTCCTCTTCCTTCTTGCGACGTGAACGGCGCTTGGGCTTCTCCTCGGCTACTGGGGCGTCGAGTTTCACACCTGCGAGTTCTGGGTCGATGAGGATGCGTCCGCAGTATTCGCAAACGATGACCTTCTTGCGCATACGTACGTCGAGCTGGCGCTGTGGGGGGATCTTGGCGAAGCAACCACCACAGGCATCACGCTGCACGTAAACGATGCCGAGTCCGTTGCGGCTGTTCTTGCGGATGCGCTTGAAGCTCTGGAGGAGACGGGGCTCGATGAGGGTCTCGAGGTTCTTGGCCTTCTCACGAAGTTTCTCCTCGTCGGCTTTGGTCTCAGCCACGATTTCGTCGAGTTCGTTCTTCTTCACCTCAAGGTCTTGCATGCGTCCGTCCAGTTCTTCCTGGCTTCTGGCGAGGGCTTCTTCTCTACCCTTCTCCAGTCCTTGTGCTTCGCGGATGCGCTTGTTGCAAAGTTCGATTTCGAGTGACTGGAACTCAATTTCCTTGTTCAGCAGGTCGTACTCACGGTTGTTGCGCACGTTGTCCATCTGCTCCTTATAGGTGTTGAGTTGTGAGTTTGCCACTTCGATCTTGCCACGATATTCGTTGATTTTGGAGTGGAGGTCTGCTATTTCAGTCTCCGTCTTGCTGATACGTGTCTTCAGACCCTCGATGGTGTCTTCCAAGTCCTCCACTTCGAGGGGGAGTTCACCACGCAAGGTGCGAATGCGGTCAATCTCTGTCAAGATGGTTTGGAGCTGGAAGAGGTTTTTGAGTCTGTCTTCCACAGGCATCTCGGCAGGATTCTCTTTCTTTTTTGCCATTTGTTTCTAATTCTTGATTTATAAATAGATGATTGGATTGATGTTCGTTTCTGCCTTGCAGACGCGGAGTGTAGGAGCCACCTTGCAGATGACGTCGCGCAGCAGTTCGATGGTGTACTGCTCGCTCTCGTAGTGTCCGATTTCCAGCAAGAGGATGTCTTTCTCGAAGCCGAAGAAACGGTGGTAGCCAATCTCGCCTGTGATGAACACGTCTGCGCCCTTCTCGATGGCCTGTGGGATGAGGTCTGCGCCTGAGCCTCCACAGAGTGCCACACGCTTGATGGTCTTGGGATTGGCGTTGTTGACACGCAGGGACTTGAGATGGAAGACTTCCTTCACGCTCTCCATGAACTCCTTTCTTGCCAATGCGGCAGGAAGTGAGGCTATGACACCTTCGCCAGCCATGTGTTCCTTGTTGCCGACCATGTAGGCTTCTTTGGGTGAGAGCAGTTCCACATTCTGCAAGCCGAGTTTTTCAGCCATCTTGAAGTTCACGCCACCATCAGCCACATCGAGGTTGGTGTGGGCAGCATAGATGGCGATGTCGTTTTTGATGGCCTTGAGGATGGCGCGTTCCACATGTGTCTTGCCCGTGAATGTTTTCACAGGGTGGAACAGGACGGGATGGTGACTCACGATGAGGTTGCATCCACGCAGGACTGCCTCATTAACTACATCTTCAGTAACGTCTAAAGACAACAATACCCCTGTAGCCTCTGCATCCTCTGCTAATCCAATCTGCAATCCCGCGTTATCGTAGCCGTCTTGCAGGGCCAAAGGAGCGAATTCTTCAAGGGCACCTAAGATATCCTTTATTTTCATGTGATGCTCGAACGTGCTTTTTCCACGTTTCGAGTGCAAAGGTACGACATTTTTTTGGCTCTATACACTAAAAAAATGTTAAATGTTTGCATTTTCTTTCTGATTTGTTTGGAAGTTATCATAAAAATGTCCTACCTTTGCAGTGTATTACTTATGTAGTACACTAATAAGAGTGACAAGCTACGCGTACATAAATATACTATTTATTCATCAATTAACAAACAAAGAAAGATTATGCTAAAGATTGAGAACATCACGTATGGATACAATTCCATACACAACGTACTGGAAAACTTCTCGTTATCGTACGAGGAGCCAGGCATCTACGGCTTACTGGGCAAAAACGGAACAGGCAAGAGCACCCTACTCTACCTCATCATGGGTCTCCTGCGTCCCAAGCAGGGAGAGATCACCCTCAGCGGTGCCAACACGAAGGATCGTTTGCCCGAAGCCCTTCAGGAAATGTTCATCGTGCCTGAAGAGTACAACCTCCCTTCCATCCCTCTGCCCGACTACTTGAAGGTGCTGCGTCCCTTCTACCCTAACTTCGACGAACAACTGATGGTGAAGCTCCTTCAGGAGTTCGATATGCTCAACGTGAATGGTGCCACCCTCGATGAGAATGGCATCCCAAAGATTAACCTCGGAGCCCTCTCGATGGGTCAGAAGAAGAAGGTGTATATGTGCATCGCCCTGGCTGCACGCACCAAGCTCCTCCTGATGGACGAACCCACCAACGGACTCGACATCCCCAGCAAGAGCCAGTTCCGCAAGGTGGTGGCACAAGGCATGAGGGACGATCAGATTGTGGTCATCTCCACCCATCAGGTGAGGGATGTGGAAACGCTGCTCGACCACGTGACCATCATCGAGCAGAACGCCGTCCTGCTCAACGAGAAAATGAACATGGAAGAGCCTGTCAACTTGGAGGAGCTCTTCATTCAAACATTAACCAAAGCACAAATAGGAGGATAAAGATATGAACTTCAATAAAGAAAGATTTGCGAACTTCGCAACCTACGACCTGACCATCAACAAGTCGTTTTACAGGAATATGGCGATTGTCACTCTGGCTGGTGCTGTCTGCATCGCGCTGATAGGTTTTTTCGCACGCTACTCGATGTACAGTTCAATCATCAATGGCGGCATGAGTGGCCCTGCATTTGCCTACACGCCCGACCCCAACTCCCTTGAGGGTTACAACTGGATGTATCTCACAGCCTTATCCGAATTGGGCTTCATCCTCATCATGCTGGAGATTTTTGCTGGCTGTTGGGCACACAACCTGCGCAACAAGCAAGGACGCATCATGGAACTCACGATGCCTGCCACCAATCTGGAGAAATTCACTTGGCACGCCCTGCTGATGCTCACAGGCGGACTCATCCTCTGCATCGTTTCCCTGCTCGTTGCCGACGGCCTCAACGCCCTGCTCACCCTCATCACCTATGGCGCTGAAAACGGTGTCACATCGCTCACAGCCTCTGTTTTCGAGATGTGTTCATACAAGAACATTATCCATATCAATCTTAGCCTTTCTGGCGGCGCTTCATTCAATGCAGGGGAAAATCCAGCAGACCCAGTCTTCGATGCATTCACAGTCTTACTCTTCGGCACCGTCTTCTGCCACATCATGATCTATGCCCTTGGCAACGCCTTCAAGTACAAGTACAACATCATCCTCACCTACGTGGCATTGCAGGTGCTGGGTACCATCGGAAGCGTACTCTTCTTCATTTGTCTGGCAGCAGGCGCCAACATGCCGACCATGATGGACATGTCTTCTTTAAGTGAAGAGGATGCCATTCAGGCGGCCATCATCACCTTCTATGTGCTTGCCGCTGTTGTCTTCGCTATTGGTGCATTCTTCCTCTGGTGGAGTTACAATCGCTACACAAAGGCACAAATTACGTCAACTTTTAATAAATAATGTGAAAATTATGCGATTCAAAGATAATAAAGCCATATATTTGCAAATCGCAGACCTCATCTGCGACGACATTCTGCAACAAAAGTTGTTGGAAGACGAGCGCATCCCAAGCGTGAGGGAGTATGCCGCCAATGTGGAGGTGAACGCCAACACCTGTGCACGAGCCTACGACCTGCTGCAGAACCAGGACATCATCTACACGAAGCGTGGCCTCGGCTACTTCGTGTCGGCTGGAGCGAAAACCGCCATCCAGAAGATGAAACGCAAAGAGTTCATGACAGAGATTCTGCCCGATGTGGCTCGTCAGATGGCAAATCTCGACATCAGCATGAACGAACTGACGGAAGGTATCATCAAGTATCAAACGAGAAATGACTAATAGAACAACTATGAGCATCAAACATTTCTGTATAGCACTAAGTCTGGGGCTGACGCTGATTGGCGTCAGTTCCTGCAACTACAGCGGTGATCAAATCAGACGCATTGTACGCAAGGAAGCCGGCAAGGATGACTTCCGCGACAGCAAGAAATGGGGCAAGGTGGTCAAACAAACCCTGCAGGTCGATGAGTTCACCCGCATCCATCTCCAAGGTACGGCTGACATCAAGTTCAAGCAGGGCGAGGACTTCACGGTGGAAGCAAACGGCAACGAGAAGGCCATCGCCTACTACGACATCAGCGTGGCAGATGGCACCCTGTCCGTCAATCACAAGAAAGGCACTCCCATGAACGTGCCCAGCATCAAACTCGTCATCACAGCCCCCAACCTTGAGAGCATTGATGTGTCAGGCGCTGGCGACGTTGACCTGAAGGACAAGGCTGAATTCTCTGGCGACCTCGTTATCAAAATCAGCGGGGCTGGCGATGTGGAGGTTGAACAGGTGAAGTGTGAGAATTTCAGCATCCACATCAGCGGAGCAGGCGACATCACAGCCGATAAAATCAAGTGCAAGAAAGCGGACATCAACATCAGCGGTGCAGGTGACATGAAGGCTGACCTGAAAGCTAACGACATCAATGTCGATATCAGTGGTGCTGGTGATGCCAACCTCACCGTGAAGTGCCAGAACCTCAATGTCATAGCAGGCGGCACAGGCGAGATTGACCTGAAGGGTGAATGTGCCCATCTGAAGAAGCAAGTAGGCGGTATGGCGAGCATCGACTCACGCCAATTGGCCATTCATGAGGGCATCGTCATCCAGTAGTTGGACAGGTTTTCTTCAAAATGCTTGGTGTGTTTTGCAAAAATCATTAACTTTGCAACCGATTGAAACCTAAAACTATTTTACTGCTTATGAAGATAATCAATGGGGCACTGATGTGCTTAGCCGTGATTGCGATGCTGACAGCTTGCGACGGCAAAGGGAGCAAAGTACAGACAAGTCCGAGCGACTCGACCACTGTGGCTGACGTCAAGGTGGTCAAGGGCGACAACTCAGCACTGAACATCTACAAGATTTGGGTGAATGAAGACAACACACAGATCTTCGACCTGCGTGACTCTACCCACTACATCGAAGCGACGAAGTTTGACGAGGAGTATTGCAAGGAGTATCCTGACTACAAGCCAGATGTGTTCTACATCACGACAGAGGCGGCAGGCTTCATCGTCAGTCATAACTTCGAGAGTGAGGGGGACACGATTGGAGGTGTAGAGTACCTGATTGAACAAGGTCCCTATGCTGGTACGCACGCCCTTCGTTTCACTTTCTCAAACATGACCCCGACAAGTGCCACCTTCACCTTCGAGGGTGAGTATGACTGGAAGTACAAGGTGTTGGACGAGCCTGTGGAGATGCTGCCCGACCCTCATCCTTATGTGTATGAAGAGTAAGAGAAATGAAAGGAAAATACGATTCAGAACACAATCAAAAATAGGAACAGCATGAAAAAGGTTTTCTTGACAACAATGGTGCTGGCATTGGCAGTACTGTCTGTGCAGGCACAGGGACCCAATCCCAATTCTGCGAAAAATCTTCCTATGGTGAAGCCCTCGCACGTGTGGCCGATGCCTACTGATGCACAGTTGACCGCGTGGAACCAGCTGAATGAAAAGGCCAAAAAGAACGATGGGGAACTGATGACAGAAGCTGACTGGCAGCGGATGGAGGAAATAGAGAACGACAACGCAGTCCTCGAAGACCTCTACTCTGGTCATTGCAGTTGGTACTGTGGAGGTGAGGTGCAGCGCGTGACGGCTTCGAGCCATCTGAAGGCACAGGGACGTTTCAACTACCTGCCTAAGAACGCCCACGACTTCACGTTCGATGCTGTATGGGCAGAAGGTGCAGAAGGACAGGGCATCGGCGAATGGCTCGAATATGAGTTTGCTGGCGCATGTCCACGAGTGACTGCTGTGAAGATTCTGCCTGGTCACGTGAAGACCAAAGCTGCGTGGGAAGCCAACTCACGTCCCAAGTACATCCAAGTTTATTACTTGGGCAAGCCTATCTGCATCCTCGACCTGCAAGACGTGCGTGCTATGCAGTACTTCGACCTCGAGAAGTTTGGTCCCTTCGGCTATCACGACTCTGACAAGCCCACGTGGCGCCTCCGCTTCGAGATTCTCGATGTCTATCCAGGAACGAAGTATCAGGATACGGTCATCTCAGAATTGGAATTTGACGGCATCGACGTACACTAAGCATTCACACGAAAATCACAGCAATAAAAAAGACGGGCACCTCATTTGAGATGTCCGCCTTTTTTAGGATAGTCGCCTTTCGTCGTTCACTTCTTCCAAAAGCGGCTGGTGATGTCCTCCCAAGAGTCATCGTGGGTGTTCTTGTAGAGCCGCTGGTTGGTTGTGGGGCTGTTGAGAGGACCGAGGTGCTGGAGATAAGGACCTACCTTGATGTAGTCGAAATCGTCTTTGTTCACCTCAGAAGGCACACGCATCCTGCCGCTATACCACGCCACCTTCAGATTGGGATACTCCTCATGGATGTACTGAGCCAATCGGTTGATGCGACGGGGCTCAGCATCACCACCCATGAAAGCGATGCAGGTGATGTCCTTGCCGTTCTTCTCGACAAACTCGTCGATTGCATCAGTGGTGAGGGGCATACCGATGTCCTCCCACAGATACTCAGAGTGACAACCTGGGCATCGACAGGGACAGCCCGATATGTTGATGGCAAGAGTCACCTCATCAGGAATCTCCTGAAAGACAATACCTGTATTGACGTATTTGAGCATAGGATAAAAATTGAAGTTCTTCAGTTTTTAAGCGCTGGCATGTGCGTAATATCTTCTGGCCGCCTCTTCTTGACGTGGCTGCGAGAAGTTGCTTACACGCTTCAGATAACCAATGATACGAGTCATGTAGTCGATGTTCTTTGAACCACACTTCGGACACTCATGCAAGTAGCGCTTGTCGATGTGGCCACAATCGTTGCAGACCGTGTTGGGAATGTTGAACGTGAAGTAGTTGCAACCCTCCTGAGCAGCCACCTTCAGCAACTGTGCATACTGCTGTTTCGACAGATGCTCCTCGAGGTTCATGTGGAGTGCAGAACCACCTGTGAGGTGCTCGATGTAAGGTGCTCCGTGCAACTTGAACTTGTCGATGATGGAGAGAGAATCGTCTTCCACCACATAGAAGTAAGAGTTGTAGCAGTCGCGTGGCACGAAGTAACCGTCTTCCCTATCCCACTTGGCGTGCTTCACACCCACGTTCTCAGCAGGAATCATCTCGCAGTTGAACATCACATCCTTCGTGCGATACTGCTTGTTGTACTTCTCGATAAGTCCGAGAATGCCCTGCACAAACTTCATGTACTCCTCATTAGGCGTAATCTTCAAACCCATAAATTCAGCAGCCTCAACCAAACCGTTGATACCAATGGTCAGATACTGACGACCGATGTTGATGTAGCCTGCATCGAAGAGTGGCAACATACCGTGCTCCTGCAAATCCTTGAGGTTCTCATTGTAAGCGAGCTGCACCTTGTGACAGAGATCAATCACCTTACCCAGTTCTTCCAGATAGTCCTTACCGTCGTTCACAGCACGCTGGATGCAACGGTTCAGGTTGATGGTCAGCACACTCTTTGAACCTGTGGAAACGCCACCAGCACCCAAGGTGTAGGAGAAGCCGTTGTCCGTAATCTCATTGCGCAGACGGCAGCAAGAGGAGAGCGAGTCAGCGTTGTCGCTCATATAAGTGAAGAACGAATGACCCTCAGCATACATCTCAGCCGTGAAGTCGCCCCACTCTTCATCCTTGGGCTCACCATTCTCGTCTGTCAAGAGCGCCATCGTCTCCACAGGGAAGGTCAACAATGTCTTGGTTCTCTCGCGGTTGAACCACTTCATGAAGCGCTTCTGCAACCAGCTCAGCCCCTCCCAATCGGGCTGGGAACCATCTGGGAAGTAGAACTCGCCAAAGATGCTCTGGAAGTAATACTTGTCGTAGTAAGCCACATTCCAGAACACAGCCTGATAGTTACGAGCACCTGTTGGCTGGTTGAGCGAATAAACGATCTGCTCGAAGTAGTCAGTGATGACTTTATCGATGGTGCGTTTCTTCAGCGACATGTCGGCCTGCTCATCAGCACGCTTGTAGTAGTCTTTGCCATATTCCTTACCGATGAAATAGTTCATGTACATCAGGAACTCAGGCGTTGCACAAGCACCAGAAAGCATAGAGCTCACCATAAACACCATATTGATGAAACCACCTGCAAACGACTTCAAGTTCGTAGGTGCAGTAGAGTTTCCGCCAATCGAAACGGTACCACCAATAAGCCAGGGATACATTGTGATGGAAGCACAGTAGTTTGCCAGCGAGGTCTCATCATTCTTATAGATGAAATGATGGGTCAACTTGTCAATGTACTCATCAGCCAGTTCCTTTCCATACATCTTCTTGATGCGGTCAGTCAACAGACGACGGTTCAGACGAATGAAGTTTGACTTGGGCAACTCACCAATCAACGTCGCGATGTTCTTGTGCTCCACATTCGCATTTGCGTCATACTTCGAACCCGTCGCAGCATTCACACTCTCGCAGTAGTCACTGAGGAACTGCAACTTCGCCAACGTCTCACGATCCTCTGTGTGTGCCTGACGATACAACATGAATGACTTTGCCACCTTGTAGTGACCTTCCCTCATCAACGCCTCTTCCACCTGGTTCTGAATATCCTCCACTTTGATGTCATCCTTGATGTCCAGGTGGCTAATGATCTTAGAAATGGTTCCAAGGTCAGCAGGTTCTTCCACACTCTCGAACGCCTTCACAATCGCGTTCATGATTTTGTCAAGCGAGAAACTGTCTTTCGAGCCGTCTCTCTTGGTAATGGTAAAATTACTAATTTCCATTGTTTTTCTGATAATATATATGTATTAATGTGTAATATAAAAACTCACTTTTGGACAACTTTTTGCTTTTCAGAGTTTAACTAATTCTCTACATCAACATCCATAATCTTCTCTCTTTCAGCATTTTCTCTCTTTCATCACTCTCAAAAAATTTTCCAAAACGGAAAACTTTTTCTTTTTCTCCTCTCGGAAAGTTTCCCGTTTTGGTAAACTTTTTTCGAATGCAAAGATATAAAATTTTCTCAACATCCAAACAATAAACCAACTTTTTTTTGATAAAAACACAC
>JAFXVS010000046.1 GCA_017534815.1 Bacteroidaceae bacterium
CTTTCTTATCCACTTTATTGAAGAATATTTTCATCGCGCCCACATTGCGAGCATCAGCATTGATGTCGTAGAGTTTTCCCTCTTTGTCGAAGATCTTATAGTAGGGGAAGCCATCCACTTGCAGGAACTCTTCGATGGCACGTTGCTGTTCTGCGGGCAGATTGTAGTGAACAATGTTGTCGCCCGTCAGGTTGTATGCCTTGATAACGTTCTTCCACTCCTCGTCGGACGTTTCATTCGCCAGATAGAGATAGACGATATCGTGGTCTTTCAGCGCATCCTTCAGTTCGTGCGACTCCTTTAAGGCAGCCTTGCATGGTCCACACCAAGAACCCCAGATGTCCAAATAAACGAACTTTCCCCGATACGGCTCTATCAGTTTTGCCAACAAAGCCTCTCCATCATCGATACCCTCCACTTCGTCTGCGGAGCGAAGGCTTCGGGTGGCAGTGAATTGCTGGTTCCGAAGTTCAACAAACTTCTGGTACACTTGCATCACACACTCATGCAACGTCGGAACTGTCACCAGTTCGTCCACGTATGTCAGAGCCGCGTTGGGTAACGGATGGATGCGCTCATCCATCCATTTATTCATCTGCCGTGCAAACATCAGCGACTTGATGAATGAGTCCACCTTCATTCCTTTTATATATTCATAGAAGGGTGTGATCTGTGCCATCATGAACATCTCACGAGCCTCTTCTTCAGACGAAGCTAAATAAGTGATTCGTTTGGGAGCAGTGAAGAACTCAATCACAGTTGTATAATAAGACAGCGGATAGTTGATGCGCTCTGTCGCCAAGAGCGAGGTGTTTAAGTGTCTCAGCAGCTCATCATTGATGAAATCGACCGCAGCGGCGGGGAGGGTGTCATTTTCCATACAATCCATACAGCGATAGATCAGCCAACTTACAGCACCAGAACGTGCTATGTTCTCCGCTTGAATCCGAAAGCGTTCCGACAAAGTGGGATTCGCTTGGCAGACACTGTCAACTGCCGCGAGATCTGTGCGGATGCATGCCTTGCAAACATCCATGTAGTTCACAATATCGTTGGCAGTGATTGAATCCCTTTTCTCTGGGGTGTCCGACTTACTCGGCACATGATGGGCAAAGAGTTCGTTCTGCAAACGTGCATTCTTTCCCATCACCAGTTGCTGTCCTGTCTCTTTGTCCCAAAGCATGAAATAAGTCTCTCCTGGCTCCACTATAACATCCCATTGGTCCCAATCATAAAGGTCTATCGTTTGCAGATTCACCACAGGGAAGGTGACTTGGAAGCGTCCCAACGAATCAAGAGGTATCTCTTCATCATAGCCACTCAGATAATTTCCCTCATACAAATCGGTGAAATAACTGAATATATGTATGTTGTCCATCTTCTCCTTCGAATGGAGGACGGCTCCCACAATGGTGACCGAATCCCCCTGTCGGAAAGCATTGTCGTGAAACTCGGTACTCATGTCCTTGGTGGGGTAATCGGGCAGAAATCTATCTGTAATCATCGAATACACTTCTTTCTTTCCTTGCTTCGTGTCAATCTGTATGATGCGCTTGCCCTGCTTGTCTTTGCCTACCTTCACATCCAGACATCTGATAACAGGTTTGTCGTAACGGAATTCATCTTTGCCAATCTTTACATTCAGCCATCCTGACTCATTCCATATCGTGAATGTGGCTTTATCTACAGGCTTGTTCACATCTGGTTTTTCCATGTAGTTCCAGAACTGACCATCATAAATCACAAAATCCTCCAAGAAAGCAATGTCCCAATCTCCTGTTCTCTCATTTCTCCAATAGGAAGGAAAGAACTGTTTCCATCGCTCCTCCACAGGCTTGATGCCCTTGATTTGGAAAGCCCCCTCTCCGTCGCCTTCAATGAAGTCGAAAGATTTTGTGCCCCGAGGCAGTGGCGGGAAATGAAACACCACATCACGTTTACCGTCTTTATTTGTCCGTTCTTGCTTGTTCAACTCTATTCCATCAGCAGAGAGAACGGTGTAGCGGTTATTGCCAACTTTCAGGTAGGTGTCACTTGCAAATCGGAACCAATAATCAGGGATAGGAGTTTGCATCACGGTTATGTACACCAAGGTCTCCATATCCATTAGTTCAACCCTCGTCACATCTAAGAATAGCCCGGTTCCAGTACCATTATGTGACCTAAACTCTGTGGTGGGCTTTTCCCACACAACCTTTGTCTGTCCCATTGCCATCATTGTGACAACCGCCAGCACGAAAGTGATAATTGTTCTTTTCATATTATTTGCCAATTGCTTTCTCCAATTCCTCCTTGATGGTCTCCACACCTGGGAAACCTGCTGTTGTGTATGTCAAGTTCCCGTCCGATGAATAGATGGCGTAGGTTGGATAACCATCGGATAGGTGTTGCTCCATCATGAAGTTACATTGTTCATCTGTTAGGTAGTATTGCTCACCCCCGATGGTTGGAATGAGTTCCTTCCATGTGTTGACAGGAGAGGTGGATGAGGTGATGTAGATATACACGATGTCCTTGTCAGTGAGTTCCTTCTTCAGCGGCTTCATCAGTTCGATGCCAGCACGGCAAGGACCGCACCAAGTTGCCCAAATGTCTATCACCACCACCTTGCTCTTATAGCGTTTGAGGAGAATGGGCAGTACATCCTTTGGCTCCACTTCTGTCATATCCAGATAGTGCACATTGGATTGGTCTGCAAAACTCTCCTTGATGGAGGCAATGCTTGCCCTGTACTCCTTCGCATATTTGTCATACAGGTCCGACAGCGCTTTGTCCTCTATGAGCGGTTTGGCAACATCCTTCCCCTGTAGCACTTGAGGCAGATAGTAGCAATAGCGGGCAAGGTCGGCATTGATGCCCCTTGCATCAGCCATCACATAGTATTTGCTGGCATCGACAAATCTGTTGCTAAACACAGCTTTGGGTGAATACAGATTCTTGGTGCAATGCTGAAGGATGTATTCAATGAATTCCTTCGTTTGCATCAGCGAGTCAAGAGCGTTTTCGAGGTAAACAGGGGGATCGTCTATCTGGCTCACCATATACTCAATCGCCGTTTTGCTGTAGGACAAGCTCTGGGGCAGTTCCTTCCAATATGAACATTCCTTCTCATAAGCGTCTATCAAAGTTTTCACATCGTGGATATCTTCCCATTTAGGACTATTCTTCAATTTCTCACTTACTGATTTTTCACACGCCACCGTCATAGGATACAATTCCCTGTCGAATTTGGCGAAATACCCCTTGAAGCCCACGAACTTGCTGTTGATTCCACTATCATCGTGCAGCATGTCTATCAACACCGTCACCTCCTTGCCTGGAGCAAGATAAAGACCGCAGGTTGAAGCCCAAGGTATATTGTAAAGGGTGGCGTACACAACTTGTGGAAAACAGATGGGCAGACTCAAATCCGCTTCCCCATCATCGTTCAGCCGCACCTTCGCATCCACAGGATCTGCAGGGTTCTTCAAATCCACATACTGAACCTGTATCTCCGCATTCATACCCTTGCGGTAGTTCATTGTCTTGAGATGGATGGTGGCAGGTTGGTCGTTATACTTCAAGTCCTCCATCACATCATCCTCTGCATAGTCCGCCAGGTATTCCTCTGGCACAGGGGTGACAGGCATCGTGTAACTCTTCTCGTGGATGCTGAACACCTTGAAATCGTTGGGTGCCGTGCCCTCCATGAAATCAAACTCTTTGGTGTCAGGCGGAAGCGGCTTGAAATAAAGGACAAATTCCTTTGTCCATGTCTCCTCATCGGTGTGGTGCTGTTCTCCCAGCGTGATGCTGTCACTTCCGATGATGGCATACTTCTTGCCATCCGATTCCAGATAACTCTCCTTGGAAATCAGGAACCACGAAGTTGGTGAATTATTATAAGAAGCATACAAGGTGGTCTTTTCAGGGGTGAGTTCCACCTTGTTAATTTCAAACTGCGGATTGGGAGAATAACTTTTCATCAGGTCCTCCCACACAACCTTCTCTTGTCCCATTGCCACCAATGCGGCAACAGCCAGCACGAAAGTAAAAATTGTTCTTTTCATATAGTTTATTTATTTTCTTTTCCCATCGAAAGTGATTTCCTTGCGAATCTTGCTCAGATAGGTAGGGGTGACGTTGAGGAAGGAGGCGATGTCCTTGAGTGATAGCAGTTCGATGATGCCAGGACAGCGCTCCATCAGCTGATTGTAGCGCTCAAGGGGTGTGGTGCTGTGGAGCTCCGTGTATCTGGCAGTGAACTGGTCGCAGATATGCTCACTGATGGCAATACGCAGTTCCATGTTTTCGACACTCTGGCTGAAGAACTGATTCAGTTGTTCGCCGCTGACCCTGAGCACACGGCTGGGCATCATCGCCTCAATGGTTCGATGCGCAGGTACACCATAGAGGGGTCTTGGATAGTCGCAGACAATCTCGTCCTCGAACGAGAACCACGTGATGTGCTCCTTATTGTCTGTTCCATGCTGTACATACTTGAAGCATCCCTCCGTCACAAAGCCAAGCCATCGAGCTGGATCGCCTTCCCGTTCAAACTGCTCACCCTTGTGGTAAGTGGCCACTTTGCCCACCTGCTCGCAAAACTCTCGCAGCCTTTGGAGGTCTATACTATTATTACCGAATTTCTGTTCCATTGTATATGAATGAACCTATTTTACACGTAAGTGCTTTATAACATTTCGGATGCAAAGTTACCCAAATTCCAAAATAAGAAACAAGAAAAAAGGCAAGAATAATCAAACGTCCCTTCATTTCTCAAACTAGTTTGAGAGAATCCCTTAAAGAGTGTTAAAGAATTGCGGGGGTTGAGGAAGATTGCTAACTTTGTATCACAAAAGAATAGAGAAATATCCGCAAAAATAGAATCGGAAAGGCATAAGGATATTTGCCTTCCCGATAAAGTATGGCTATTTTTCAATAAGGCAGGGTTATTTCCCAATAAGGGACCCTTATTGAACAATAAGGCTGGGTTATTGGAGGACGCTTTTTCTCCTTTCCAGATTCACGAACGCATAGCGGTGGGCATGTTTCTCATCTGCCTCATGCTCCTCTCTGAAGGTTTCCGCCCATTCCTCTTCATCGATTTCAGGGAAGAAGGTGTCTGCCTTCTCGGGCGTGTCGTAGATGTAGGTGAGGCAGAGGCGGTCGGCAAGAGGGAGCGCCTCCCGATAGACGGATGCACCACCAATGATATAGACATCACCCTCGCAGGAAGCCAATGCCTCGCCGAGAGTGGGGTAGAGGTCTGCCCCAGGAAAGTCCTCAGCCTTTCCCCTGCGTGACAGCACGATGTTGCGACGGTTGGGCAATGCACCCTTGGGAAGACTCTCAAACGTGCGTCTGCCCATGATGATGGTGTTGCCCGTCGTCAGCGCCTTGAAGCGCTTCAGGTCGTTGGGCAACCAATAAATCAGTTTGTTCTCAAAACCGATAGCCCTGTTCTCAGCGATAGCTACGATAATTGAAATCATACGCTCACGGTTGCTTTGATGTGTGGATGTGGGTCGTAGTCAACCAGTTCGAAGTCCTCATACTGGAAGTCGAAGATGCTCTTCACGTTGGGGTTGATCTTCATCTTCGGCAGGTGTCTGGGCTCACGTGTCAGCTGCAACTTCGCCTGCTCGATGTGGTCGAGGTAGAGGTGCGTGTCTCCTGTCGTATAGACGAAATCACCTAATTGCAGGTCGCACACCTGTGCCACCATCATCGTCAGCAGCGCATACGAGGCGATGTTGAACGGTACGCCCAAGAACGTGTCCGCACTCCTCTGATACAGCTGGCAGCTCAGTTTGCCGTCAGCCACATAGAACTGGAACAAGATGTGGCAGGGAGGCAGATTCATGTTGTCGATGTCCGCCACGTTCCAGGCCGATACAATCAGGCGGCGTGAGTTCGGATTCTTCTTGATTTGGTCAATCACCTCGCTGATCTGGTCGATGTGCCCGCCGTTATAGTCAGGCCAACTGCGCCACTGATAGCCATAGATGTGCCCCAAGTCGCCATCCTCATCAGCCCACTCGTTCCAGATTCTCACCCCACGGTCTTGCAGCCACTTCGCGTTCGTGTTGCCCTGCAAGAACCACAGCAGTTCGTAGATGATAGATTTCAGGTGCAGCTTCTTCGTCGTCAGCAAGGGGAAGCCCTCCTGCAAGTTGAATCGCATCTGATTGCCAAACACGGAAATTGTGCCCGTGCCCGTTCTGTCGCCCTTCTGCACGCCCTCTTTCAGGATGCGGTCGAGCAAGTCAAGATATTGTTTCATGCTGTTCTCTTTTGATTTCTTTTGCAAAGATAGTGATTTTAAGGGAAAAGTGAAAGGGGTTGAGAATTTTTTCGCTTTTCACTTTTCACTTTTCACATTTTTCCGTACCTTTGCCGTGAGATTGACCTCAACACAAATACACAACGCTTAAAACCCATTGTAATTATGAGTAATCCTCTCTTCAACATCCAGTACGGATTGTTCGTCGTTACGACCTGTGACGGCGATCGTGACAATGGTTGCATCAGCAACACCATTGCACAAGTGACGGCTCAGCCTACACGCATCTCTGTAGCTCTTAACAAGGCTAACTTCACCACCGAACTCATCCAGCGTTCGCGTCGATTCACAGCCTCCATCCTCAGCGAGGCAGCCGACTTTGAACTCTTCAAGCACTTCGGCTTCCAGAGCGGAAAGACGGTTGACAAGTTCGCTGACTTCACGGATTGTCGCCGCGTCGGCAATGGTACATTGGCCATCACACGTGGCACCAATGCCTTCATCTCTGCTGATGTGGAGCAGGCCATCGATCTTGGCACCCACATGCTCTTCATCGGACTTGTCACAGAAATGGAAGCACTTGCCGACGTGCCCTCTGCTACTTATAATTATTACCAGTCCAACATCAAACCAAAGCCACAGCCTGTGGGTCAGACAGCCGAAGGTAAGACCATCTGGCGTTGCACCATCTGCGGCTATGAGTATGTGGGCGATGAACTGCCCGATGACTTCATCTGCCCCATCTGCAAGCACCCCGCTTCCGACTTCGTGAAGGTCACCGTTGAGGCCGACGCACCTGCCAACAAATATGCAGGCACCCGTACTGAGAAGAACCTCGAAACCGCTTTTGCTGGCGAGTCGATGGCACGCAACAAGTACACCTATTTCGCCTCTGTGGCCAAGAAGAACGGCTACGAGCAGATATCAGCCCTTTTTCTCAAGACAGCCGAGAACGAGAAGGAACACGCCAAACTCTGGTTCAAGCATCTGGGCGGCATAGGCACTACTGCCGAGAACCTGCTGCACGCTGCTGAAGGCGAGAACTACGAGTGGACAGACATGTACGACACCTTCGCTCGTGAGGCCGACGAGGAAGGCTTCCACGAACTCGCAGAGCAGTTCCGGGGTGTAGCTGCCATCGAGAAGCACCACGAGGAGCGTTATCGTGCCCTTCTCCACAACGTCGAAGCAGCTGAGGTTTTCCGCAAGAGTGGCGTCAGCGTTTGGGAGTGCCGCAACTGTGGTCACATCGTTATCGGCACAGAAGCCCCCGACATCTGTCCCGTGTGCGCTCATCCCCAAGCCTACTTTGAAATCAACGCAGAAAACTATTAACCCATAAACCTATTCAACTTATGAAGCATTTATTTCTTATAGCAGTACTTCTGCTGATGGGTACCGCATGTAATGCCCAGACTCAAAACTTACCAAAGCCCAACATGCAGCGTCAAACCCTTTCCGTAATGGAGTCTTACAACCAGCGCAAGTCCGTTCGAGAGTATAGCGCCAAAGAACTTTCAGACCAAGACCTGAGCGACCTCTTGTGGGCTGCACAGGGACAGAACCGCCCTGATGGACACCTCACGGCACCAACAGCCATGAACCGTCAGGAAATCCGTCTTTACGTCTTCACCGCCAAGAATGTCGCCTTGTACGACCCTAAGGCGCACACGCTCACCCAAGTGGCATCAGGCGACCATCGAGACATCGTGGCAAGTGGTCAAGCTTTTGCAAAAGCAGCACCAGTTGTGCTCCTCATGGTGGCAGATCTCGACAAGTTTGGCAGCAACAACCAGCAGTCGCAAGCAATGGCAGCCGTAGATACCGGCATCGTATGTGAAAACATCAACCTCTTCTGTTCAGCGGCAGGACTCTGCACCGTCCCACGTGCCACGATGGACAGCAAAGCCATCAGTACCCTCCTGAGTCTGAATGCCAACCAGATTCCGCTGATCAACAACCCTGTCGGCTATCCGAAATAATGGATTGTCCCACGCTTCAAGTTACTTGACAGTGAATAGAAGTCTATTCGCATCCCCTTACAACAAAGAGAAGCCCATCCTCAAGGAAAGGCTTCTCTTTCATCGAACTCACGTTGTTATAAAAAAGACCCCAATATGCCCTCTTTTCACTCCATAATGGTGGCTTATTCTTCGATAATGGCAGGTTATTTGGCAATAAGGCGGCATTATTTAGGAATAAGGGTACCTTATTGGAGGAGCGAAAACCAGTCGAAAAGTGCCGTAGGGGTACCCTAGGGTTACCGTAGGGTTACCCTTGGGTTGCCCTTGGGTTTAAAAACAAGGGGAATGGTTAGGTTAACCGCAGGAAGCGGGAGGCTTTCCCGGTCGGAGCGGGAAGCCCTGCCGGTCGGAGCGGGAAAGGCCAAAGCAACAAGCGGATAGTTTGGCTACGAGCCCATATAGCACCTCCGATGCACCCCGAAAATCCTTAATGACACTCGTGACACTCATGACACGCTTGGTTAAGGAAAAACGTGTAGCCCTTAAGGGTTACAAAAATTTTCCTTAAGGGGCACAAAAAAAGACTGTGAAATTCGTAGACCGCAATGTGGATGTCGTACTCACTTAATCGTACCGTTGGCTACGCCGAACGTAGGATGCACCTCGGATTAAAAAATAAATTCATATTTATTTTGTTCTTCTCTCGGTTTTCACTACCGTTGACTCCGTCGAAGGTACTCACGTTCGGAAATACTCAAATAAATTTGGTATTTCTCTCACTTAATCGTAACTTTGCATGTGAAAACTTACAATTAACAATTTAATACTTTTACGAATATGAAGAAAATTGCTTTTTTTGTGATGGGTATGTGCGTCAGCCTGATGATGTGGAACTGCAAGGGCGGCACAAGTAATGAACAAGGTCAGCAGGACGGTGATTCTGTTGCGACAGGGAACTTGCTGAATGTGGGCGAGTCCACCATTGTGAAGTTTGTGAGGGTCGTGAATGACAACGGGGCAAGGGTGTTCAGCAAGGCTGATGAGGGGAGCCCTTGGAGAGTGACCTGGATAGAGGATATTGAGTCGGATATGGCTGATATTCAGGAGAAATGGTCGAACGAGGAGGTGCCTGAAGGTTACCTCTGTAACGAGGATTTTGCCTGCGCAGGTGATGTGCTGGCTGTGTTGGGCGAGGAGGGTGACTTCTACAAGGTGACTATCCGCAACGAGTATTCTGATATGGAGTTTGGCTATGTGAAGAAGGATGGTACGGTCGATGTGGAGCCTGAGAAACTGACGGTGGACGCGCTGAAGGAACTGACTCAGGAGTATAATTGGATACATGTGAGAGTCATCACCGAGGGCAAGTACAAGGGGCTGGTGCTGCTGGCGAACATGGACGAACTGCAGGGTGAGCGCTTTGAGGTGGGCGTGATGATGGACGGCTATATGGCGTTCCCAGAGATGAGCTATGATTTCATCGACTACAGCTCCGAAGTGAACGAGTTGACTTTCAGCGAGGTTCCTGAGTCGGGAGGATGCCCTACTTACTTCGTTTATCCCAAGTCGATGGCTCACATGTCTGAATACGACTATTCTGAGGGCTTCAACCCTGACAAGCTGACGGATGAGCAGATTGACCGGATTCTGAAAGACATGCAGAAGCGTAAGTTTGAGTTTGTGAAATATGAATACCTGATTCCAATGACGGAAGGTGGCATCAGGGCTTACTGGGTCAAAACGAAATGAGGGTTGAGAGTTTAGGGTTTAGAGTATAGAGATGAGGGTTTATAGAGTGGGGGAGAGTGTATGGGCAAGTTTGTCGATGTTGAGGCTACGTGCTGAGGCATCGACAATGTCTTTATAGACACCTCCCTTTTGGTAGAGTTCGTCGGGGTTGCCTGACTGCTCGACGCGTCCGTCTTTGAGGGCATAGACCATATCGGAGTCGATGATCTGGCTGATGCTGTGGCTGATGATGATGACGGTGCGGTCGCGTTTGATGGCGTCGATGGAGGCTTTGATCTGCTCTGTGGCGACGGCATCGAGGCTGGCTGTGGGTTCGTCGAGGAAGATGATGGGAGGATTCTTGAGGAACATGCGGGCAATGGCGATGCGTTGCTGCTGGCCTCCTGAAAGAGCGGTTGCCTGACTCTTCATCCCTTTGGGCAACTTCATCACTTGGTCGTAGATGTAAGCTTTTTGGGCTGCCTCAATCACTTCATCATCTGTGGCGTCGGGCTTGCCATAACGGATGTTCTCTTCGATGGTGCCCTCGAAGATGTGGTTCTTCTGCAGGACGAGTCCGATGTGGTCGCGCAGGAACTGGGTGTCGTAGTCGCGCAGGTCAACGCCATCGAGCAGAATCTGTCCGCTGTCGGGGGCATAGAACTTGTCCAACAGGTTGACGATGGTGGACTTGCCTGCACCTGAGAGTCCGACGAGGGCTGTGATGTGTCCGCAGCCGATGGTGAGGTTGATGTTGTGGAGTGCTTTGGTGCCGTTGGGGTAGGTGAAATCGACATTGCGCATCTCGAATTCGCCCTTCACCTTGTCGGGTCGATAAGTGCCTGTGGGTTCAGTCTCATCTTTGGCATCGAGGATGTCGAAGAATCCTTCTGCATAGATGAGGGCATCGTTGAGAGAGTCGAAGATGAATTGCAGTTGTGTGATGGGGGCTGTGACGTTGGCGAAGAGCATGACGTGATACATGATCTTACCGATGGTCATGCCTGGGTATTCGATCAAGACGAGGTAGGCGGTGAGGATGATGATGAGCACGGTGCCGACCTGTTGCACAAGACTCTTCATACCGTCGAAACGGAAAGAGGTCTTCCTGACAAGCATCTGATTGTCTGTGAATTGTGTCTGAATGTCCCATTGCTTCTTGCTTTCGATGTTCTCGCGATTGAAGGACTTGATGACGTTCATGCTCTCAATGATGCTTACCAGTCCAGAACTTTTCGTCTCGCGGAAATGTCGCATATTGGATCGCCATCCTTTCAGACGGCGTGCTTGTGCAAGGGCGAGCCAGATGTAGATGGGCACGATGAGTAGGGCTGTGAGACCTACATAAACATTGGCTGAGAACATGAGGATGAGTGCCAGAAGGGCGCTGGTCAGCATGGGTAAGAGGTTGATGAAAACGTTCTGCACCGTAGAGGAAAGGGAACCCACGCCTTGGTCAATACGGGTTTGCAGACGTCCTGTTTCGTTGCCAGAACGTGAGAAGAACGCCATCCGATAGCTGAGAATGCGGTCAACGACGGCCTGTGAGAGGTCTTTGCTGACGAGGATGCGCATCCGTTCTCCATAGTAGTTTTGTGCATAGCGGATGATGGCTGCGAGCACTTCCTTGCCCAAGAGGATGATGCTGATGACGGTGAGAATGTGGGCAGCCTTGCTCCACTCGAAGCCTTCAGGCACAACAAGGGCGTTGATGGCATCGACAGTACGGTCGAGCACGATGGCATTGACCTGTGCGATGAGTGAACCGATGAGGGTGAGCACCAGCGTGGCGACCACCAACCACTTGTAGGGACGTACGTAGGGCGCAATCTTGCGCATAAGGGTGATGAGATTCATCGACGTATATGTTTGTGAGAAGGTTTGTATTCTGTGTACGAAGTTCTGTGTGCAAAGGTACGAAAAAAGAGCGACTCACGTGGTGTGAATCGCTCTTTTTTATTGAGTTTGTTTGGATTATTTCTGCTGTTTGTTAGCCGAGTACATCATCTTGAGGGCGTATGCCTTACGCAGCACCTGCTTCACGTCTGTGATGATACCCATTGGGGTGTGGTGGTCTGCCTTGATGGAAACGGTGTAGTATGGCTTGTCTGCTTCAGGCAGTTCGCCACGCTCTTCCATCACGAAGTCGTACACCTGAGGAGCTTCGACAATTCTGTCGTTCAGCTGGATACGATGTGAAGAACCATACTGTCCCTTCAACTGATCAGTTGGCTGACCAATGTAGATGAAGGAGGTACTTGACTTACGAGCCAATTTCTCAAGCTGAGTACCGATTGGCTTCTCGAACCTCACCTGGAGTGTCACCTCACGCATGGTGGTAACCATCATGAAGAAGAACAGGATGGTGAAGATCAAGTCAGGGAGAGATGAGGTGTTCATCTCAGGCATTTCTCTGCCTCCGCCTTTGTTAAATCTGCTCATTATTGTTGTCCTCCATATTTCTTTGGTTCAGCCTCAGATATCTTCTGTGGATATACCTCGCGGATGGCTTTCTGCTGGTCAGCGGTCAGGAACTCGTACTTGTAGCCAAACTCTTCTTTGGCCAGTTCGTCACGAAGTTCGTTGTAAGCCGATACCAATGCGTCCTGCACAGCGAAATAAACTCCGTAGTCGGTACCGCGGTCTGTCTGAACGGAGATGACGTGGTTTTCTGTCACCATCATCGTCTTGTTGCCAAGTCCCTTGATCTTCTTGGGCTTGAGCTCAGGCAGATTAGGCTTGTTGTCTGCATTCTTGATAAACTCTTTAGCTCTCTCCTTCACGTCTGCCAGCGAAGCGTAGTCATCGCCGATGAGGAGGTAGTTGTCCTTGTTGATACGAATGTTCAAGATGTTACGTTCCTTCACCTTGATTTCGTTGTTCAGCTGGTCATCCTCAGGTGGCTTAGGCAACGTACGTGCCAGACCCTGGTCGGTGTCCATTGAGGTAGTGACAAGGAAGAAGATGAGCAACATGAATGAGATGTCGGCTGTAGAACTGGTGTTCAGTCCTGGCATTTTTCTTTTCTTTCCCATATTATTTGCTCTGAGTTAAAGGTTTTATTTACTTCTTGCTGGTAATCATACTGTAAGCAGTCACGATAACTGTTACAATCGTCAGAATGAGGATGGCAATGATTGACGTGTCTGTCAGGATGATGTCGGTAGGATCATTCCAGTCCTTACCATTGATGAGCATGACCTCGTCCTTGTTGGCGAAACCAACGATGAGACCTGCAACCACACCAACGATGAGGGTGCCCCATCCGATGAGACCTGCCTTGCTTGCCATACCCGTGTCTTCGTGCTTAGACTTGTTGGAGCCGTTCACAAAGCCGTAAATCACAGCACCGATGGTGATGATGATGGTGGCAAAGATGAGGATGTATGTCCAGATGAGCAGGAGGTCTGTCAACTGTGGATCCACTTGTTTAGGATTTTCCTCGTATGGCGTGTTGTAGCCTACGAGCAGGAAGAGAGCCATGACCACGAGTGAAACGCCAATGAGGCTCCACAACACGATCTTGGAGATTTTCTCCACCTTATCCTGTGCGCATATTACTTGTACTTTATCCATTTTATTTCTCCTTAATTAAATAGTTAGTGACTAATTTTGAAGAGATTAAGATTCCTCTCGGGCACTTGTCCCGAAGTCCTTAATTACTTCTTGTTGTTGTACTTAGCAACGATGTCAAGGAGAGAAATGGTAGAGTCTTCCATCTTAGCGGTAAGACCTTCAATTTCAGCGAGGATGTAGTTGTAGAAAATCTGAAGAATAAGGGCAACAACGATACCGAAGATGGTAGTCAAAAGGGCCACCTTCATACCACCTGCAACGACTGTTGGAGAGATGTCACCTGCAGCCTGGATATCGTCGAATGCCTGCACCATACCGATCACAGTTCCCAAGAATCCGAGAGATGGAGCCATACCGATGAAGAGGGTGATCCAAGAGCAACCGCTTTCGAGCTTGGAAGCCTGAACTGCGCCGTAAGCAACAACTGACTTCTCAACTGCGTCTGCGCCATCGTCCAGACGGGTGAGACCCTGATAGAAGATAGAAGCGATAGGACCGCGAGTGTCGCGTGCGATAGCCTTTGCACCTTCGAGGTCATTCTTCTTGAGAAGAGCATCCTCAACGTCCTCGATGAGTTTCACTGTGTTCACCTTAGAGAGTGCGAGGTAGATGATACGCTCGATACAGAATGCAAGACCGATGATCAGAGCGATAGCAACGAGTGCCATGAAGCCTGCAGAACCCTCGATGAACTTGGTCTTGATGTCCTTGTACATACCAGTCTCAACTGGCTCAGACTCAACTGGCTCAGCGTTGTCAACTACTGGAGCAGCTGCAGTATCAACAGCAGCAGAATCTACCTGCTCAGTAGCAGCAGAATCTGCGCTTTCGTCCTGAGCCGAAGCGGTTTGTGTCATACCAAATGTAAACACACCCATCAATGCAATGATTGCAAAAATTTTTTTCATTGTGTGAAAATTTTAAGATTAATAACTTATTTAATTGTTTGTTTGTTACTTTGGTAAAGTGGGGAAGTGCGGAGAGACGGGGATTCGAACCCCGGATACGCTTTTGACGTATACACGCTTTCCAGGCGTGCCTCTTCAGCCACTCGAGCATCTCTCCATTATTCTCCTTCTTTTGTGTGGCGCAAGGTAAAATTACCTCGCTTTTAGGGCGTTTTTCCCGTCGAAACGGGATGACAACCCATAATTCGGGACAAAAATAATGATTTTTTTTTTACCAATAGTTGTAAAAGTACGGAAACTTTCATTTTTTATCGAAAAAAGTCACTTTTTTGAAAACTTTAAGGGTATTTTTAGTCGTTTGAAACACAATGTTGTCAAAATTGGTGTCATAAGTCTCTGCAAGTTTCTCCGCCACGCATCTGACGTATGCACTTTCGTTTCTTTTGCCCCGATTTGGCACAGGAGCCATGTAAGGAGCATCCGTTTCGAGCACGATTCTTGACAAAGGAATGGCATTTTTGACCACATCCCTCAAAGTGGATTTCTTGAAGGTGAGCACCCCTCCAATACCAAGCATGAAGTCGGGAAAGGTGAGCAGGTCATGCGCTTCCTCTTCTGTGCCTGTGAAACAATGGAACACACCACTCAAGTTGCTGCCTCGATGACGCTCCATCACCTCCATGAGTTCCTTGTGAGCGCTGCGTGAGTGGATCATCAAAGGTAAATCGTATTTCTCTGCCCATTGGATCTGCTGCTCGAACACCTCAATTTGCTCCTCCTTATGGGTGTCATCCCAATAGAAGTCGAGTCCGATTTCGCCGATGGCAATAGGAATGGGGTGGGATGTTGTGCTGATGAGCAAGTTCTCCAGACTATCGAGGGCTTGGTGGTAGTCTTCGTCCATGATGTTCTCAGGGTGAAGCCCAATCATGGGGTAGAGGTAGTCGGGATGAGCCTGGCAGACTTCAAGCAAATGGGGAGTGTCTTTCAGGCAAATGCCTGGTACAAAGATTTTCTCCACACCAGCGTCCTTTGCCCGTTGGATAACAGCTTCGAGATCGTCAGCAAACTCTGACCCGTCAATATGTGCGTGGGTGTCAATCATCTTCACATTGGCTTTTACACATCCCCTTAGTATTTTCTGCCCATCAGTTTGTTGGCGAAAAAACGCAGTTGGGTCTTCTTTTCTTCTGGGACTTTCACTTGGTCGAGGCTCTTGAGCGACTCTGCAAAGAGTTCCTCTATCTTTTGCTGAGCGAGTTGGTCGATGCCTAATATATTATAAATATGTGTAACGGCTGCGATTTTCTCGTCAGCATTGAAGTCTTTGGCCTGAATCCAGCGATCGAGTTCAGCCTTTTGGCTTTCGTCTGCACGTAGGTAGGCATTGATGAGCATGAAGGTCTTCTTGTTCTCTACGATGTCGCCACCCAGTTTCTTCTTAAAGGTCTTGGGGTCGCCATACACGTCTAAGAGGTCGTCCTGTAGTTGGAAGGCAAGTCCCATCTTCTCGCCAAAAGTGTACAGATTGTTCACATCTTCTTGGTCTGCGCCTGCCAACATCGCACCAATCTTCAAGGCGTAACCTAAGAGAAGGGAGGTCTTCATGCGAATCATCTCCATATATTCAGCTTCGGTCACGTCGCTGCGAGTTTCAAAGTCGATATCGTATTGCTGTCCTTCGCCCACACCTAATGTGGCATCAATGAATTCCGTCCAAGCTTTTTCGTTCTTCATCCCTTTGTTGAAAAGCTGGTAAGCCATAATGAGCATCGTGTCGCCAGAGAGGATGGCTGTGTTCTCGTCCCACTTCTTATGCACCGTCGGATGCCCACGACGCAGGTCGCTCTTGTCCATCAGGTCATCGTGCAACAGGGTGAAATTGTGATACGTCTCTAATGCCAAAGCGTTATTGAGGATTGCATCCACATCGTCTTTGTAGAGGTTATAGCCCATGAGCATCAGCAGAGGGCGAATGCGCTTGCCTCCGATGGAGAGGATGTAGCGGATGGGCTCGTAGAGATTCTTGGGTTCAGTGTTGTACTGAATGTTCTCTACGGCTTTATTGATAATATCGATAAGTTCTGTAATCGCGTACATATTATATATAATAATGTGTAAAACTTCATAGGTGGTAAAAAAAAGCCGCACAGCAGATGTGTGTGCGGCATGTTTGTTGTTGTTCCGTCATCGTGTGAAGCGATGAGGTGAATGTCAGTTTACTGCAGACGGAAGGTGACAGGGAGCGTGAAACGTACACGTACAGCCTTACCACGCTGTCTTCCTGGTGTCCACTTCGGCATAGCCTGCACAACACGCATAGCTTCCTTGTCGAGGGATGCATCAACGGCGCGAATCACCTTAGGGTCAACGATGGAACCGTCCTTGTTTACCACGAACTGAACCAACACACGACCCTGAATACCGTTCTCCTGTGCTACTGGTGGGTACTTCAGGTTCTTCTTCAGCCAATCCATCAGGGCTTGATCGCCACCAGGGAATGATGGGTTCTGCTCTACCACTTCGAAGATTTCTGTTTCGTCACCTTCTTCCTGTACTGGGCCAGGAGCGGCCATCACAGGACCAGACACGTGAGCAACAGGGCCTGACTGAGCCTCGTGAGTGTCCTCAGAGGTTTCAATCTTCTCCTCCTCGATATCAGTGTTGTTGTCCACGATGTCGAGGATTTCAGCTACAGCAGGAGTTTCTGCTGGTGGAGGTGGGGCAGCGGTGAAGATGGGTTGAGTGATAGGAACCACTTCCTCTTCAGACACGTAAGCCACAGTTGAGTAAACAACGTCTGTTTCAGCATACGTACGAGTGGTGTACTCGAAGCATGCGAACATGGCGGCAAGGGCTACGATGTAACCAATGAGCAAGCCTGTGCCTTTGGTTCCCTCGAGGTCCGCTTTTTTTGATTTCTTAACTTCCATAGTTTATCTTTATTTTTTAGTTGTTTCTATGTTTTGGCACACTGAAGAACCACCTTTTGGGCAGCCCCTTGTTCAGTTTCGAGGCAAAAGTAATACTTTTTTTTCGTTCAGACGCTACAATTGACATTTTTTTTGACTCAAGAGGCCTTTTTTTTGTTTTTTAACCTCCGTTCTGCTCCGAATTCGTGATACTTCGTATATAAATGTCTTGTTGTGGGAACGGAATCTCGATGTTGTTTTCGTTGAGCACTTGATAGATTTTTTCTTTGGCTTGAGCCGTGAATGTAATCCTCTGGTCAACGAGCACCCAAAGCACCAACAATAAATCGACGCTGCTGGATCCAAAGTCGGAAAAAGCAACCAGAATGGGGTGCTTGGGCGTGACGATGTCTCTTCCGTCTGGAGTCTTCTTGCAGATGCTCTTGATACCTTCCACAATCATGCGTCTCACTTCTTCCACGTTGGTGCCATAGGACACACCAAATGGAATGGTCAGGCGTTCGTATTGATGATTGCGCGTCAGGTTCTTGAAGTTCTTGCTGAACAGGTCGGAGTTGAGGATGGCAACCACGCTTCCATCCAATGTGGTGATTTGTGTACTTTGGTAGGTAATGCTCTCCACTTTGCCAATCATACCGTCATATTCGATGTAGTCGCCCACACGCACTCGACCCGACATGAGCGAGATGCCGTAGAAGAAGTTCTCCAATAGACTCTTGGATGCGAAACCCATACCTGTTGACAAACCGCCTGTCACAATGGCGATGCCCGTTCCTGGCACATGAAGCATCAGGAAGACTGCGATAATGTAAATGCCCCAGATAAGTAAGCCGATGATGTTTTTGGCGAGGGTGGCGTTGAAGTCCTTGTTCTTGATTTTCCTACGATAACGGAACCACGAAGAACGGACGATATAATTGATGTATTTGAAGATAAAGAACAAAGCAATGACGATAAAAATCTTGAAAGCAGATGCCGTGAACAATCTTTCAACGTGGATTTCACTCATGAACCAAGTCATGCAAAGATGACGCAGATCGAATATCTTGGCAGCCATATAGATGCTCTGCATAATAGAGAAGACGGCACAAACAGGGATGAATGCACGATTGATAAAGTCATACACCCATGTTTGGTCGATGAAGTCGCCACGTTTCATCCTGAAGCGGATGTCATCTTCCTTGACGTTGTCTCCGTATGCTTTCTTGATGCGTCTACAAAGAGGACCGTTTTCATACATGTCCATCAAGTCATAGCAGCAGGTGATGGTCGCAATGGCTGCCAACTGGAAGGTCCACCAGACGATGATTTGGACGCCCATGAGTGTGAATCCCACCCATGAAAGGATGCATGATGCCAGCATGGCAACGAGCGAAATGGAGCAGTAGATGGCATCGCTGGTGGGAATGACCTTCCAGCTCCTCTTGAGCATGATTGCTTGCCAAATGGTGAAGATCAGCAGAATGAGGGGAAAGATGATGTTGACCAATGTGTTCGGAATCAGAATGATACGGAAACAGATGACAATCATCGAAAGCAGGATGAAGGGTGCATAAGCTTGGGCACCTCCCTTGATTTCCTCGTTCTTCAGACGGATGATCAGCGATATGTAGATGGCCTCTATCAGCCAAGCCATTTCAATCATAAGGCTCGTGGCCATCAGCATCAGATTGTGGTGGAAGAGGGTACGTACAATCATCACAGCTACGGCAAAGAGGAAGACTGCGAGGGCAATGATGAGGGTGCCACGCTTCTGTTTGAAACTTTCTGTGCGGAACCGTTTGGGAACCAACCAACGCAGAATAATATTACTCAGGATGACACCTCCTAAAATATAAACCAACATGAAGATGCTGGCAAACATGACGATGCCACCTCTCCATTCTGACTTGTATTCCTGAAAATGACCATTACGCTTCTCTTCCAAGGGCTTATACTTGGTGGCGAAGTCTTCTTTCATTCTGTCCAATTGACGTGGAATGGCCATAAGAATCTGGGGGTAACTGGTACCAGGGTTGATGAAGATGCTTTGCTGCAAATCCGTGTATTTCTTTTGGGCAAAGTTGTTCAGCCGTTCTATGCGGAGAAACAACTCTGTGTAGTGCTTATTGTCTCTCTCGATTCTTTTCAGAATGACCTTCATGTTTTCCCTCAGCGTTTTGGCATATTCGATGCACATAGCACGATCCCTCATGCCTTGAGCATCCAGTTTGAAGGTGCTTTTATCTTCAGCTTGATCCTTCTCTTGCTCTTTGCTGTCTGATGTTTCCTGTCCCTCTTCTGCCGCATCTTCTTCATCGATGATGGCTGGCGGTATTTGTTTCAGGGAATAAATCAGACTGTCATAGTTGGTGATTTCATATTCGATGTTCTGCTTGATTTGATCAAAAGGAATCGTGCTTTTTTTGAATTCTTGATATAATGTGGTCGCCTCCTGACAGGCATACGCCACGTCAAACGTAAAATCCTGGCCTTGGGAATAGAGGATGAGGCTCGTTGTTTCACAGCGTTTGGTCATTTCAACGAGTCTTGCGTGTTGCGTTTTACGACGTTCTTCCATCTGCTTCATCCGTTCTTTCTGCCTCGTCCACTTGTTGTAGAGTTCGAGACGCAGAACGTGCAGCGTATGCCCGAGGTCCTTTTCTTTGAGCACAGCATGACCTGATTGGGTCACGGCCATGAGGAGCATGAGGGTAAAAAGAATCTTTTTCACGATGTTGTGTTATTTTTGTGGGTTTTGGTGTTGTTTGATGAGGGTATATAGGTCTTATAAAACAGATGGGACTGTTGGGTCATTCCACATCCATAAAGTTCTTGGCATGTGTGATGAAGGATTTGCCGAATTTCATGGACTTCTTGCCGTCATTGGCTCCTTCTTCCAATGCCTCTTCCATGATGTCATCCTCCGTCACAGCATCAGGGGTGGCCTCTTCTTGATCTTCTTCCATAAACATCTCGATGTTCTTCCGCATGTTGTGTGATGTGCTGATCATCCAGCCTTTGATACCACCGTTTCGACGGAATGCTTCATATCTGCGCCTCCTTCTGATGCGTGAGAGTTTCATGCCTCGTTTGCAGCGTTTCATCCATGCGACAAAGCCCTTGGCTCCTCGAACAATGAGTTGACCTATCTTCTTGATGGTTGGCCGCAGATGAATGATGCCTTGTATCGTGGCTTTGACGGCAATGACAATGCCTTTGGCTGTAGCTATCGCAGCCACTTTCAGTCCATACCAAGTGGCTTTGGCTCCAACAACGATGCCGTGAATCGTGGCTTTTCCAGCGATGACACACCAATGACCAAATGTCTTGGCTGTCATCTTGATCCATGCTTTCGTTTTGGCGACTTTCTCTTGGGTATTGTTGTCGTGCCACCATTCGTTCAACCGCTTCCATCCATTTTCCAATGCCTGCATGCACCACAAGAGTCCTTTTAGGAATCTCTTGAAGAGCCAGACGAGAAATCTCCAAATCAGCACAAAAATGAGCCGAAGAAGTTCACGCACCAATTGCGATGCGCTTTTCCCTGTGAATTCTTCACGCCCGTTTTGTCTTTCTTCTTCAATCATATTGTGATGTCTCAGATGATAGATAGAATGATTTTAGTGCGAAGTTAGTACAAATTTATCATTTGTCGGCATTTTGTTCTCTTAAAGTTGTTTAATTGACCCAATAATTGTTCAATTCCCCATAAAAAGCAAGATTGCAATCAGAATGAACAAGATTCCAGTGATGCCATTCAGCCATTGTTGGAAGTGCTCAAACCCGTGACTCAGTTTGGCTGCTCCATTGACAGCTTTGTGCATCAGCCAAGCAATGATGATGACGGGGATGCTGGCTGCTAAACCAAAAATCAGTGGAACCATTGCGCCCACGCTGCTGGAGATGCTGAGAGGTATCATCATGCCGAAGTAGAAGATGGCACTTTCTGGGCAGAAGGCAAAAGCGAGGGTCATGCCTAATACTAATGAACCAAGTGGGCCGTTACGTTTGATGATTCTTCCACTGTTGTGACAATCGTCTCCGTGATGGTGATGGCGGCGAAATGCTCTGTAAATGAGGTATATCCCAATGCCCATCAAGACGTAAGGAACTATTACTTCAGCCATAGACAACACGTTCTGCAAGCCAGCTACATTGCTACCGCCACCAATCAGACACATGGTCACCCATCCTAACAGGGTATAGGTGAGTGTCCTGCCTAAAGCATAGATGATGCCGTCCAGGAGTTTCTTGCCATTACGATATTCATAAGCCAATGCTGAGATGCTGATAGCCAGTTGACAAGGATTGAGTGCAACCAGCACACCCAGCGCAAATGCAGCCAACAGAGGTAAATCTGCTGACTGCAAGAGAGTGTTAAGTATGTCGTCGATATTTAACTGCATAAGAGTAGGATGATGACTTGCGCTGTGATGATGCGCAGGAACATGGATAAGGGGTAAACCGTTGAATATCCGACAGTTGGTATGCCGTTGTTTGCATTTGAAGTGCTGAATGCCAATGCTGGTGGGTCAGTGGTGGCTCCACTCATGACACCCATCAGAAGGAAGTAGTTCATGTGCCATTTCACACGAGCAAAGACACCTGCAATGATCAACGGAATGACGGTGATGAGGAACCCAAGCCAAACGTAGTGAACGCCACCGTTAATGACGGTATCAACAAAGTTGCCACCAGCCTTAATGCCGACGCTGGCAAGGAAGAGCACCAAACCAATGTCTCGAATCATCAAAGATGCGGAGTTCGTCGTGTAGGCCACTAGTTTGAGCTTATAGCCGAAGCGACCCAGCAGAATGGCTATGATCAGTGGGCCACCAGCCAAACCTAACTTGACGGGCATCGACATGCCTGGAATGTTGATGGGCAGCATACCAAAGATGATGCCGACCAGAATGCCCAAGAACAGCGTGAGCAGATTGGGCTTGTCCAGTTGTTGCTTCTTGTCACCAATCCTGTTGGCAAAGCGGTCAACGGCATCCTCTGGACCAACCACCGTCAGAATATCACCGACTTGAAGAATCAAGTTTGGGCTGGCAAACAGTTCGATACCAGAACGATAGAGTCGGGTGACATTCACACCATACATGGAACTTGGGTGAAGGCTGCCCAACGTCTTTCCGTTGATGTTGTCTTTGGTGACGGTGTGCTTTCTGGAAGCCATAGGTACATCTTGCTCATCCCATTCTACCTCCACTTCTGGACCGATGAAAGCCACGATGGCTGCGGCATCTTCTTCTGCACAGACGATATACAGTTTGTCGTCAACATTCAACAGCGTTTCCTTGTTAGGTACAATCACATGACCATTGTGAAGCATACGTGAGCAGACGAAATCACGTCCGATAAAGCCCCTCACTTGCAGGATGCTTTTGTCAGCAATGGCAGGGTTGAACACTTTGACCGTCATCAGATGAGGCTTGACTGCCTCTTTGTTGTTTCGTTTGTTGAAGTGTTCCTCCTCTTTCTGATAGTTCACTTTGAAAATGACACGCATGAGGATGATGCTGCAGATGATGCCCACCACTGCAAGGGGATAGGCACAAGCATAACCGTTGGCAATGACTGGTACGCCACCCTTGAAAGGATGTATCTGATTGATTTGTTCCAAAGCGGCATTGGCGGCACCAAGACCTGGTGTATTGGTGACAGCACCACACAATGTGCCGACCATCATCGGTAGGTTGTCAACCGCAGGGAAAACATTTCGTAGTCCGTAATAGAGAGCCAACATCACCACAATGTTCAGCATGACAATGCCCGCAGCCAAACCATTTGCTTTCAGACCACCCTGTTTCAGTGAGGTGAAGAAGGAGGGACCGACCTGCAGACCGATACTGAACACGAACAAGATGAGTCCAAAGTCTTGGACGAAATTGATGACAGCCGTGTTCTCCTCAATTCCTCCCCGCATCAGCAGGTCGCCTGCCAGAATGCCCACAAAAAGAATCCAAGTCACACCTAAAGTCACACCCTTAATCTTTATCTTATTTCCAAGGAATACGCCTAACGAGATGACCAGTGCATACAATATGACTGTATGTGCCACACCGCCACCTGTTGTGAATAGTTCAATGAGCCAATCCATATAGTATTACTTTTATCGGGGTGCAAATTTACGGCTTTTTTTCGGCTTTCACATTCTTCACCGTGAAATTTTCCACATATTCTTGATGGAAATCTGCATTCTTGGCTGTGATGGTCAGATTTTCGAACGTAAAGTTGCTAAGATGGTACTGATCATCCTGCTGTTTGACATTGAAGAATACGTTGCAGTCGAAGGTGATATTCCGCATGGTGATGTGGTTGCTGTACGACCTCGGTATACTTTCTCGTCCTTTCAGGTCGTAGAATTGTGTCCAAGGTGCTACAAGCAGGAAATTCTTTCCATTTCCTTCGATGTCTTCAACGGTCACATATTCATAGAGTTGTGGGGTGTCAGGACGCATTTTGAGCCATAATAGATTATTGGCTTCAGTCACCTTGATGCGGCGCAGGATGATGTTGTGGTCATATACAGACTCACTGCCCAACGTCAAGCACCCATGACAGAAACCATATTCGCAATCCTCGATGATGATGTTTTCGTTGCCTCCATCACCTATCATCTCAGGAAACCTGTTGATGTCAATGCCCTCATAAGTGGTTCGCCAATAGTCTGCATAGGGTCCTTTGCCCCCTTTGATGGCAACGGCATCGTCATTGACACTCATGTAGCAGTTCTTCACCAATACATTTTTCACCACATCTAAGTCGATAGCATCTGTGCTGGGGGCTTTTACCGGTTTGGCTGGAGAGTAGATGTGCAGGCGCAGCAACTTGACGTTCTCACTATTATATATATGTGTAGTCCAGAAAGCCGAGTTTTGTAGTTTCACCCCATCTATCTGCACATTCTTGCAATTGCTTACATAGACCAATCTTGGACGCTGTTCGTCTTTGTTGGTGCATTGAGGATTCCAACTTCTGCGTTCCCAGAAATGTTTCCAAAATGTATAGCCATTACCGTCAATCGTTCCTTGTCCTGAAATGGTGAATCCGTCCAAACCATCAGCGTTGATCAAAGCAGAATAATAAAGGCAAGTCTCTCCTTCAATGCGTGTCTTCACGATAGGGTAGTCGCTGGGGTCATTGCTCCCCATCAAAGTTGCTCCGTCATAAAGATGCAGATGCACCCCTTGTTTGAAAAAAAGAGCACCAGTCATATAAGTGCCTTCTGGTATGACGATAACACCACCTCCTGCTGCTGCCACCTGATCAATCAGTGCTTGCATTTCTGTGGTGTGAAGTTTCCCGTCATTGATCACGCCAAAATCTGTCACACGGTATGCTTTGCCCAATGTTTGGATATCAATGGGTGTGGTTTGTTTGAACCATTCTCCGATGATTGTGCCATCAGGCCATAGGTCAATTGTGTTTTTTGCGAAAGATGGCATGCACAAGAGTGCGCATGCCATCCAGGATAGGAGCATATGTTTCATTTTATTCAACGAAGATTTTCTTCACTTGTCCGTTGCTGTAGTAAACAATGTTGACACCTTTCTGAAGATCTTTCAGTTCAAGGCCGTTGACAGTGTAGATTCCTACAATTTTGTCTTGGCTGTTTGCCGTACTGCTATCGACATCAATGTCCTGAATAGTTGTCGCGATGGCTTTTTCTTGATAATCAGCCAATTCATCCTCGCTCAGGATAATCCATTGCTGCTTGGTGGCTGCGTCACTGTAGTCAAAATCTTTAGGGGAGATAGCATAACCTTTTCGTCTGGAATAAGCATCCGCATTCATCGCTTTGGAACCTGAGTTTTCCCAAATGAACCAATAACCATGTGTCTTTTTCTGCTTATCGGCTATAGTGATGGTGACATCTGTACGATCAGGCATCAGTTGGAATTTTTCAGTGGCACCAGGTGCCGCATGCATGGATCTCATCTCCATATATCCTCCGGTAGCATGGGTGATATATTTACCGTTTGCAACATTCTTGAAAGAGTAAAGTCCGTCTTTCGGGTCATATTCAATGTACCATGCAGCATCATCTTCGACAACATTTCCTGTTAATACCGGTTCCCATGAGAGGTCATCGGTTTCAGCACTATAATGGAGTAAACCTTCACCCAACCCGCGGTCAGCATCTTTGTTCATCAAATAATACTTCTTCGTAGGGTAGTACATGTAACTATAGCAAGGTGTACCGGTCGTATATCCCCATGTTGCATCCAGACCGTCTTCATGCATCGCCTCCACAAACATAGCATTGGCACGATAAAGGAGTTGCGTATTGTTATCTTCATGAGCACCGTTGATACCATAGTTGATCAGTGAGTTGTTGCGGCCATTGGTGTTCTGTGCCCAACCATGCGTACCATCTCCCACTACTTCCACTTCTGTTGTGTTCTCCATAAAACGCACGAGGTCATTGGTACGACGACCTTTCCATTGCCAATCGTGAACGTCGGTATTGTCCCAACTGCCAATGGGTCCAAAGTTATAAGCAATTTTGCGTGTGCCCACACCTACACCATGTGCAAATTCATGTTGAACAGTACCCGTGCGTTGATACTCTTTTGTCTGGCTGATGTTCATTCTTCCTCCATATGAGCACTCAGCTGTTCCACCCTGAGCTCCAGCTCCCCATGCATAGTGCCCAGATAAGGTGAAACTTTTGATGGCAGTACATTCGTTATAGTTCACGATACCATTATTGATGGCTTGAACAATTCGTCCATCCTGTTCGTCATCCCCCTCATATCCATAAGTCCATGTACAGGTGGCTTGGGGCAGGGTTGCGATATACTTGGGTTCACCATAAGCCACAACATTGTCTCTGGTAATCACGTATGGACGCACCCAATAGAATGTTTCGGGTTCGAGTGGTTCAATCACATGGATGTTGCCCTCATGCGAATAATAGTATGTTGATACGCTATCCATCACAGTTGGTTCAGGATTGCTCTTAGAGAAACAATATCCACGTTCCTTGATTCTGGCTCCATTGTTGGTGACATTGAAACGACCCAGTGCGAACACTCCACCGATGGCCATGTAGTCATTCCCTTCCACGATGGGAACGTCTCCGCTGGCGTTGGCGTAGAGCTCGGCAAGTGTTGTACGTTCTTCCTCATAAAGGCGGGCATCTTCAAGAGCCGCACCTTCGTAGGCATCACCATTGCGATAAAGACGGAAGTTGTCGCAACAGCAATAGTTGCCTGATGCGTTGGTGAGTCTGAACCCGATGGTGATGTTTCCATGCAGATGGATGAAGTCAACCGTGTATTCACCTTGCGTCGTGACGGTGGTGGTATGGTCACCAGCAAAAATCACGGCACCCGTTTGTGGGGTAGTGGGATTATCCTGATGAATATTCTGTGCCGTCACTTTCAGGGTGTATTGCCCTTGTGGAAGGTTTTTCAGTTCTTGGGTGACAGAGGCCGTTCCTACACGGCTATCCTTACTGACCCACTTTTCCACATACACACCCCCATGCTTGGGAAACGACACATTGTTCTGCATTTGCATTCCTGAAACATTCCAATAGGTGAGGTAGTTGATTTCAAAGTCAGGATTCTTGATGTATCGGTTGCTCACATCGGTCTGTGCTTGAACTGTCAGCATCGTGCAGAGCCCCATCATCCATGTCAAATGAATCTTTTTCATATTACTTGTTTTTTAGTTTTACAATTCAATTGCGGCCTCTAATGCTAATGTCATCATCTCTGTGAAGGAATTTTGGCGTTGTTCAGCACTCAGTTCCACATGACTGACAAAGGAGTCGCTGATGGTGAGCAAGCAAGCAGCCCGTTTCCCTAATATGTTTGCATTGTGGAAGAGGGCAAAACTCTCCATCTCCACACAATCGCTCCCTGTCCGTTCTGCAATGTCTTGCCATGAGCCTTGTGATGGGTCTGAATAGAAGACATCGCTTGAATGTACCACGCTCATCTTCAAATCGATGCCCAAGTCTTTGGCTTTCTGTTGAATGACCGCATTCAGCTCGGCATTGGGCTTGATGTACTTGTCGGTCACTCCGCCTTGCACTCTTGCGAAGGTGGAATCACTAACCGCTGTTTCGGCCAGTGTGACATCCATCACATTGAGCCAATCGCGGTAACTGCCTGCTGAGCCGATGCGGATGATGTTCTCCACACCATAGAACTTGAACAACTCGTAGGAGTAGATGCCAATGCTGGGCATACCCATACCACTGGCCATCACTGATACAGGCTTACCTTTGTAAGTACCTGTATAACCCAGCACATTACGTACTGACGTAACCAATTGAGGGTCGGTCAGGAAGGTCTCTGCAATGAACTTGGCTCTCAGGGGGTCACCTGGCATGAGAACTGTTTTGGCGAATGCACCTTCTGGAGCTGATATATGTGGTGTTGCCATACCTTTATAGTTTATTTGACGAGTATCTTGAATGACTTCCCATTGACGTAAATCATATAGATGCCTGGGGCAAGTCTGTTGTCAATAGGTACTGGGGCACCTGTGACGTTAAAGATTTTGAATGAGTTAGCTCCATCTACATAAACACGTCCATCCACGATGCGTGGTTTTTGTGAATCGTTCGTCGGATCTGCTGACACATCCTCGATGCCTGTTGGCTCAGAACCACCTTCTTTATAAGTGGCAATGGCAATCCAACCCACTTTTTCATGATAAGCTGCATCTTCTGTGTCTCTGGATACGGTAGTCCCTTCCACCGTCAAATCTCGGTCGAGAATACGTTTCAACTTGAATCCAGTTGTCCAAGTGGCGCCATCTCCTGTTTCTTCCACATTGGTGCGGCGTAGCATGCTTACTGCAGGGTAATTGTTGGTCTGCAATGCTGTCAGAAGGGTGGGTTGGTAGAGGCGGAGCTTCTCCATCTTGGTGGTTTGGGCAGTTTCGTCAAATGTTGGAGCATATAAGTAATTCAAATGTGTGGAGCTTCCATAGATATCTTCATCAATACCTTGGCCTGCCGCAATCATGATGCCGTTCTCTTCATCCATCATGCCGATACCAGGGGTGATGGCCATATAACAAACTGTTTGAACACGGCCAACTTTTGATGTTGATCCAGCATCTGGATAGATGATGAATTTAAAACCAGTGTTGGTGATGTCAAAGACTCTGGTGCAATAGGTGTAAGAGGATGAGGTCGGCTTACGGATTTCTGTCAGGACGATAGGAGTCACACCTTCTGGAAATGGCTGCTGGAATGTTACTTCCGTCACATCCGTCCATTTGTTCGATGAGGCGGTGTTGGCGTCAACGGCTCCCACTTCACAATCCAGTTCTCCATATTTGTAATTACCTATAGGATGAACAATGAATGGCAGTTCCTCATTGGTGGAGATAGAGCCAGTGTTGTTTACCCAAGGGATTAATTTAAATTTGAATTGGTTGGCAGAATAGTCTCCTGAAACATAATTTCCTGCGTAGAATCGAGAGTTCTGGCTGGTCATGGAGCCCAAGAATATGCAGATGTCTGAGGAGTTCTTCACATTGAGCGTAGTGCTGAACTTGAGCTCGATTTCCTCAGTGGATGAGATGGTGGACGTACCATATTGGAACTGCTCTGTACCCTGCGATGGTGCTATGTCAACGGTGACTTCGTTGCTGTATCGCGTTGTTCCATCTGCATCCGCATCACAGATTCTGTACATGACGGCACCCGAGAGTTCACTCGCATCATCAGTATAGGTGAGGGTTCCATCCTCATGTATGCCAATATTTCCCAATGTTGAATATCTGCTGCTGTCTGCTACTTTTCTCTGTATGCGGATAGCGTTACTTTGCTTGGAGTTTTTGTGTACCCATGTCAGTGTGACTTGCTTGGCGGCGATATTGTATGTAGCCGTGAGGTCAGTTGGCTCTTTGTATGTCCAGGGCATCCAAGCTTCGTTCTCATCGTCATAGGCAAAGCCTGATTTGTATGTGCCAAGCACTTCGGCAGCTTTTGTTGGTGCACCGTTTGTCCATATCTCACGTTTTCCTTCTACTGCGTTATAGACAGCAAGACGCTCCAGCCATTTCTCATTGTCTGCTCTCTTCAGGACATCTCTTAGCCATTCACCATTCTTCTGTTGGTCATTGCCGCTTCCCCATGAGTACCAACCTCCATCTGTACTGAAGCCTCCTTCAGTCGTCCAGTTCGCACCATTATTCCACTCTGTGGCCCATACTGGAAGACCTTTTTCATTGTAAGAAATCGCTGCATCGTGCAGAGCCTTGAGACGTGAGATACATCCTGCAGGATCTGTTCCACCAACATAATAGTGGGTGGCTATAAAATCCACACGGACATTGTTCTCTTTACACCAGTTTAAGTATTCAGTAACCCAACCAGTCTTTGGATTACAGCAGGCGAATGTACCGATACGCATACCGCTGTAAAGGAAATCTTTCGCCACATTGATGAGCGGGTAGTCGCCATGCTTTTCCCTTGGATTGTCAGGAATCTCTTTGATGTATGTATAGACTTCTTTGTTACCAGTTTCGTTATCTGGCTCATTCTGTCCGAGGATATGTGTGTTGGTGTTGTTTAAAGCATTGATATTATTCCACGATTCCCATGCTCCTTTATAGCCTTCGCCATTAGAGACTCCTGCCTCGTGGTGACGCTGTGGAACATACTCTGCATTGTCGCGCAGGCTGTTACCTGCTCCCCAGTCGTAAAACCAAGATGCATTGGTGAGATTGATGAGTTGGTCATCGCGTGCATCACTCATACCTAATTTTCCAGGCCATTGCCAACGGAAAATACGGAAGAAACCCACCTTGTCTGCCAGGAACGCACCTTTGCCATTCCCTTCTTGGGTCAAATCGACTAAACGGTCTTCGCTGTTTGCGATGAAGCAGTGGCTATAACCTGAACCGTCAATGTTGTTGGCCATTGTCACCATATAGCCACGTTTAAGCTTAAAGGAACGGATGGGGAAACTGCCATCAGACTTGGTGTAACGTGTTGCCTTGTTATACTGTGTCTCCTCGCCAGTGAAGCCGTCGCCGCTGTAGGTCGTGAGAGGGTAGAAGTCTGTGCCGTCAGGATTCTTTGTGTCGCTGTGGGGCAATACAATGGCGCCATGACGATAAATGCTGACGCGGCAGTTAGTGTTATTCACCAGTGCAACACCATTGAATGTCACCTTGACAAGGTAATTGCTGATAACCTCTGAAGGACGTATGTTCTCAAACACGACTGCAGCATCTGGGTTTTGGATGTCGATGGTGGCAGCCGTTGAGAATGGTTGTGTGCTAGTGATGACATAGTCAATAGCTTCTGTGAGAACAACATTGGTTGTACATTGTGTTACTCTTTGTGTTTTGTTTGCGGCATGAATGCTCAGCGCAAATCCGAATAGTAACGCTAAAGTTAAATTCTTCAGTTTCATAGGTATAATGTTTTTAGTTAATATCCTTTATTTGGTTGTGTAGAAATCTGTGATGCGCTGTATGGCTCTGGTACACACAGGACAAAAATCCTCCACCTCATTGATCTTCATGCGGCATTCCTGGGCAGGACGATAACACCCCTTGCTCTGATAGCCAGCGCCTTCGAACACCCCGACCACTTGGGTGGCTTTGTTGAGAGCCTCCATTGCTTTAGGGTCGTTCTTATTGACCATCCTGTAGTTGGGAACTTTAGGGTCGAGTGGGGTAGGGATGAGCTGCTTCTTGGGCATCAGGTCTGCCCACTTCGAACCAAAATCCTTGAGGGTGGTGATGTTGGGCTCCCAAGGTTCCGTATCTGCAGGATACCACTCAGAGTCCATATCATCATAGGCATATTCATCAGCAAGACCGCCATAACTGTGTCCGAACTCATGCACCAGCACCTCTTTGAAGGTCGGGTGGTCGCTGGTGAAACACGTCACTTGATTGTAAACGCCACCACCACCGTAAGTGTCTGAGTTGATCATCACCAAGATGTGCTCAAAAGGTACACCTGACAAGAGGTCGTATATCTTGTGCATCTCTTGTGTCATGAGATAACGGTCTGTGTAGAATGTGTCGTAATGGCTGCCTGCAGCGCTGGTGTGCCAGATGCCGTTGTGGGGAATGCTGGGACCACTCTCTTCTGAAGGTGCTGCCACAGCCACCACGTTGAAACGCTCCTTCAGCGACTTGAATGGCTCCCTTGCGAACAAAGCTTCCACCACTCTGTCACAGTCGTGGTAGAATTTGCCCATCTGCGCAGTTGTGTAGCCTTCGGCCACAATGGCGAGGTCAACACAATCGGTGATGTCCCCTCCTTGTTGCCCTTTCCAGACATAATAGAACGGGATTCCGTTTTCACCAATCTTTCTGATGAGGATATCCTTCGGGTCAACCGTGTGGGTCATTTCAGTGGTCACCACACGATGGTTGTTGGTCAGGGTGATGGTCACATCTACAGGTTTCTTGGGACATGGTACATTGTAAGATGTCTCAAACGCCTTGTCCACCTTCTTGGCCTCGTCATATTGCAACCACTCCTGAAACAGCGTGGAGAAGGTGGTCACGTAGATAACCTCTTGGGTGGCGTGATCTTTCATTGTCAGTTGTCCATTCCCATTCAGGAATTTCTCCGCAAGCCGGCTCTTTCTTCCAGCCCATCTGTCCTGCTTTTTCAGTTCTTGCAGATAGATGTGCTGCTCCTTCACATTGCCGGCAAAGATATAGTCCAGACGCAATGTGGCATCCTCAAAATATTCTTCAAAGGATTGTGCATGCAGAGTTTGCATACAGCAGAAAGTTAGTATGAAGGCAATGTATAGTTTCATAGGTTAGCCCATCTCTGGGTGTTGTTCGGGTACAAAGGTAAGTAAAATAAATGATGTGAAAGAATATTTGGCGAAAAATTTTTCACATCATTTATTATTTAGGCCATTATGGACGATTTATTACCTTTCTTTTGGGGTATATCACCGCATTTTGTCCTGCAGGAACTGCCCCGTATAACTGTAGGCGCACTTGGCGACTTCTTCTGGCGTACCTGTCACCACCACGTTGCCGCCTGCCTGTCCACCTTCTGGACCAAGGTCGATGATGTGGTCAGCACATTTGATGATGTCCATGTTGTGCTCGATGATGAGGATGGTGTGTCCTCTTGCTATTAGGGCATTGAAGGCGTCCAGCAACTTCCTGATGTCATGAAAGTGCAGACCCGTGGTGGGTTCGTCGAAGATGAAGAGGGTGGGGGTAGCTCGTTCCTGACTTAGGTAATAGGCTAACTTGATGCGTTGGTTCTCACCACCCGACAACGTGGAGGATGGCTGTCCCAATTTGATGTACCCCAATCCTACATCTTGCAGCGGTTTCATCTTCTCCACAATCTTCTTCTGCTGATGTCTGCTGAAGAACTCAACCGCTTGATTGATGGTCATTTCCATCATCTCATAGGCGTTCATGCCCTGATACCTCACTTCCAGAATATCACTCTTGAAGCGTTTGCCGTGACAGGCTTCACATTCTAATGTCAGGTCATTCATGAACTGCATCTCCACCGTCACCGTTCCTTCTCCCTTGCATTCTTCACATCGTCCACCTTCGGCATTGAAGGAGAAGTAGGCTGGGGTGTAGCCCATCTGCTTGGACAACTGTTGATTGGCCAGCAATTTACGAATCTCGTCCCAGGCGCCAATATAGGTCACGGGATTGGAACGTGAAGAGGTGCCGATGGGGTTCTGGTTCACGAAGTCCACGTGTTGAATCATGTTCATGTCGCCTTCCAACCCAGAAAACGAACCAGGCTTCTCTGCACTCTCTCCCAGATGCCGCTTCATGGCGAGATAGAGGATGTCTCTCACCAACGACGATTTGCCGCTTCCAGACACGCCTGTCACACAGGTCATCACGTTCAACGGGAACTTCACGTCGATGCCTTTCAGGTTGTTCGCACGGGCATTCTTCACCATGATATAGTTGTTCCAAGGTCTTCGGCTTTCTGGTAAGGCGATGGTTTCCCTGCCTGTCAGATAGTCAATGGTATGGGAGGCTATTCCGTCCTTTTCATTGATTTCATCCATGCTCCCAGCATACATCACCTCTCCTCCCAATCTGCCAGCATCAGGTCCCAGATCGATGAGATAGTCTGCTGCCCGCATGATTTCTTCGTCATGTTCCACCACAATCACCGTATTGCCCAACTGCTGCAACTGCCTCAGCACATGGATGAGCCGTTGTGTGTCCCTCGAATGCAAGCCGATGCTGGGCTCGTCCAGAATGTACATGCTGCCCACCAACGAAGAACCCAAACTTGTGGCAAGGTTGATGCGCTGACTCTCGCCGCCCGACAGCGAATTGCTCAGTCGTGACAGGGTCAGGTAACTCAGTCCCACATCCACCAAGAACTTCAGTCGGCTACGAATCTCCACCAGCAGTCGCTGGGCAATCTTCGCCTCGTGTTCCGTCACCCTCAACGTGCGGAAGAACTCGCTCAGTTCGTTGATGGACAGTTCACAAAGGTCGGTGATGCTCTTGCCGCCAATCTTCACATATTCAGCCTCTTTTTTCAGCCTCCTTCCATGACAAGTCGGACACACCGCCTTGCCCCTGTAGCGTGCCAGCATCACCCGATATTGAATCTTGTATTGGTTCTCCCTTAACATGCGGAAAAACTCGTCGATGCAGATGGAGCGGTTGCCCCATTCGTTCTCCTCATAGACCCCATGCCAAAGCACCTCCTTCTGACGTTCGGTCAGTTGACTGTAAGGCGTGAACACAGGGAAGTCCTCATACTTTTCAGCTCGCCTCACAAACTCCTTCTTCCACTCCGACATCTTGTCTCCTTTCCAACACACGACAGCTCCGTCATATACGGATAACTCTGGGTCAGGAATGACCAGACTCTCGTCAATGCCGATAATCTTTCCATACCCTTCACATTCAGGGCAGGCACCCACAGGTGAGTTGAATGAAAACATCTGATCCGTAGGCTCCTCAAACTCCATTCCGTCTGCCTCAAACTTCAGCGAGAATTCCCGTTCCGTCCCGTCCTCAAATCGCAGGATGCAATGTCCATCTCCCTCATACAGCGCCGTATTGGCCGAATCTACCAGTCTGTTCACCGTCGCCTTCTCATTCGCCACCTTCAATCGGTCAATCACCAACCTCGCTCCTTTTGTCTCGATTTCCGCTCCATCCGCTATCACCTCCGTTATCCTCACCACTTCTCCTCCCACTTCCACTCGCTGATATCCGCTCTTATAACACACCTCCAACTGCTCCTTCATCGTCCTTCCATTCCTCACCACCAGCGGCGTCATCACCATCATCTTCATCCCCTCCTCATGTTCCAGCATGCAAGCGATGATGTCATCCGTCGTGTTTTTCTTCACCTCCTGACCGCTGACAGGCGAGTAAGTCCGTCCAATCCTCGCATACAGCATCCTCAGATAGTCATAAATCTCCGTGCTTGTTCCCACCGTCGAACGTGGGTTTCTGCTGCTCACCTTCTGTTCAATGGCAATCGCAGGAGAGATGCCCTCGATGAAGTCGCATTCAGGCTTCTTCAGACGCCCCAAGAACTGCCGTGCATACGTTGACAGACTCTCCACATACCGCCTTTGGCCTTCTGCATACAGCGTGTCGAACGCCAACGACGACTTGCCGCTGCCGCTCACACCTGTGATGACCACAAACTGATTATGTGGTATCTTCACATCGATGTTTTTCAGGTTGTTCACCCTTGCGCCTCTCACACTGATGAAATCCTTCAGGTCAGCGCTTTTCTTCTCAATCTTTTTCATAAATCGGCCACAAAGTTAAGAAAAAAACAAGTGTTTCAGCGTTTTTTCCATAGAAAGATGTTGTGAGTGAATATTTTTTCTTACATTTGACCCCGATATGGTAAAGTTGGCAGAACTTCTCCTTCCCTTGGCGTTGCTTTTGAGTGCGTGCGCAGAACGTCACGAGACAGTGGTGATCACGGGACATGAAGCCTTTCGTGAAGGTGACCTCGTCTTCCGATGTGGCTCAGGAGCGGAGAGCCGGGTGGTGACAGAAGCCAGTAGCTCCACATACTCCCACATCGGCATCCTCCATTATGACTCGCTGACCGCCCAATGGATGGTCGTTCATGCTGTGCCTGGAGAGACAGAAGGCGATGAACCCGAATACCTCAAGAGCGAGTCCATCGAGACATTCTATGCTGCCGACAGAGCCTTTCGAGGAGCCTGGGCAAGAGTGGATTGTGCTGACAGCATCGCAGCGGCAGCAGCCCAATATGCCTTGCAGAAGGTGGCAGAACGGGTGGAGTTCGACAACGACTACCAAATCTCCGACACCACGTTGCTCTACTGCACCGAACTCGTCTGGCAGGCCTACCTCCATCAGGGCATCGACCTCAGCGACCAGCAGCGCCATGAATTGCCGATGTTCGTGTGCAAGGACGGTGAATGCATCTTCCCCTCCGATGTTGAGAATAGTACCAAAATCATATATGTTAAACCCTTTAAAACAAAAGAACAATGAAAAAGATTCTTTCAATTCTGAGCATTGCGCTCGTGGCATTGGCATTCGTGTCATGTAACAAGAACACTCCAGAAGGTGTCATCGAAGAGTACGTAGCCTGCATGCAGAAGGGACAGTATGAGGAAGCCCTCAACCTCTTCTACTTCAAGAAGGCGCTCACAGACAACGACAGACAGCAGTATGCTTCTTTGCTGCGCGACAAGGTGGGCAAGGAAATCGACAAGAAAGGTGGCATCACAGGCGTGGAAATCACGAAGGTGGATTTGGCAGAAGACGGCAACACCGCTAATGCTGAGTACGTGCTGAAGTATGGTGACGGCTCCACCAAGGACGAGAAAGCCAAACTCCTCAAGGTCGATGGCAAGTGGAAAATGGACTCAGGCAAGTAACCGCTCCATTCATGAAAGTCACAGAGGATATGCCGCAAGGTGCATCCTCTTTCTTTTTTATATAAATAATGTGGAAATTAAAAACACGTGGAGCGATTAAACCTTTTGGTGTGTGCTCTGTCAAAAAAGCAGTTATAACTATTTTTTTACTATTTTATTTATTAATTCAACATGAAAAAAATTATTCTATCATTGATGACGCTTGTTAGCTTGACAGCGTCTGCACAGTTTGGTGGTTTTGGCGGTCGTGGCCAGGGAAACCCTTGGGTAGACTCAGAAGCAGCTGTATCAGAGGACTTCAAACCAGCATTAAGCAATCAGGACAACAAACAGTATCCTATGGTGAATTCAGCGCGCCAAGTTCGTGCTCAGATTTCTGCTCCTAATGCTACAAAGGTGGGTCTTGACATTGCAGGTAAGATTTATACCATGACCAAGGACGAGAATGGTGTGTGGACAGGTACTTCTGCTCCTCAGGATCCAGGTTTCCACTACTATCAGTTGAATGTTGACGGAGCAAGTGTTCCAGATCCAGGAAGCCTCTACTACTATGGTGCAAGCCGTTGGGGTAGCGGTATTGAAGTTCCATCTGAAGACCAGGATTTCTGGCAGGTGAAGAATGTTCCTCAAGGCTCAATGGGTGAGGTTTACTACTATTCTTCTTACACAGAGAAGATGCGTCGTTGCTTCGTTTATCTGCCTAACGAGTACTTCACTAATCCTACCAAGAAGTTCCCAGTTCTGTATCTGCAGCACGGTATGGGTGAGAACGAGTACAGCTGGCCATATCAGGGTCATGTTGCCTCTATCTTGGATAACCTCATCGCAGCTAAGAAGGCTGTTCCATTCATTGTCGTGATGGATAATGGTCTGAATGCAAATAAACCATTTCCAGCAGGTGAGATGCCTCAAGGTCTTCAGGGCGGTCAGCGTCCTCAGGGTGGTCAGCGTCCTCAGGGTGGTCAGCGTCCACAAGGTGGCTTTGGCGGCTTTGGTGGTTTTGGTGGCGGCTTTGCTGAAGATTTCAAGAATGTGCTCTTCAATGATATCATGCCAATGGTAGAGAAGAACTACCGCGTGGTTGCTGATCCTGCACATCGTGCATATGCAGGTCTCTCAATGGGTGGTATGCAGGCTCGTGAGGTCACTCTTGCTAATCCTGGCAAATTCGCTTATGTAGGTTCATTCAGTAGCGGTGCTTGGAGTGTTGACCAGGTGAAGAACTCAGAAGGTTTTGCTAAGAACACCAAACTTCTCTTCATGAGTGGTGGTGGCAAGGAGAACATGGGTTGTGTAGAAGCTGCTAAGAACATCAAGGAGCAGCTCGGCATGAATGCTGTTGGTTATGAATCACCAGGCACAGCACACGAGTTCCACACTTGGCGTCGTAGCCTCTATGAATTCGCTCAACTGCTCTTCAAATAAAACATCAATACACATAAGCATAAGAAGGGGAGGTCGCAATTGCAACCTTCCCTTCTTTTATAGCTCGTATATAGACCTCCGATTTTTCTTCACTCGAGTCATTTTATCATTTGACTCGAGCCAATCGATGATTTGACTCGAGTGAAGGTTTTTGAGGCATGGGTCGCATCCGCTCAAAATATCCAAAAAATCCATGTCAAAATCTTCAAAAAAGGGACAGGGAGTTTCTCGTAAACAAACCACCAGTTTGTCGGTAAGAAACTATACGTTTGTCGTAATGTTTCCACCCTTTTGTTGTTTGGGGTAAAAACTGACCTAAAATCACGCTAGTTAACTCGATTCATCAAACGAGTTAACTCGATCGATGAAATGAGTTAATTCACGAGGACTTGTGTTTGTTGAGCATGGCCTGCCATACAATGTCATGATGAGGGCTTTATGTGAGGAAGCAAAACTATTTCCATATCTCATCCAATGTTACGACGCGTCCACGACCATTCTTGATGTCTTCATCTCCTTGGCGTAGAATCTCAACCATAGCGGGTGAAGACATGATATATTCTGTCTCGTCCATAGCCTGCTTCTTAGCCGTCAGTTTCTTGAGGTACTTTACGGCTTTCTGCATAAGAGTCTCGTCCTCAGCGATAAGGCTCAATTCGCGGAATAATTCCGCATTTAATTGTAATGCTGTCATAGTGCCATTTTATTGATTTCGGTGGCAAAGTTACGATTAAGCGAGTGAAATACAAAATAAAATCGCTTTTATTTTTATTTCCGAGCATAAGTAACTTATCTAAAGTTACACATAATCATTGAAATAACAAAAAATACAATATAAAATATCATGGAACAGGCAAGTTAGCGAAAAGAATGAAAGGGTGACAAAATGATAATTGGCTCGTCTTTCTGAAGATTTTGAGCGTCAGTGACCACTGAATGAAGAAAAAGTTGTACCTTTGCAAAAAAGATGAGATACGAACATGAATAAAAGAGTCCTTTTCACTTCCATCATCACCTTGTTGATGCTGAATGGATTGACTGTTTCAGCACAGAATCAGGAAGGGGCACATATATGGAGCCCTACCTCGAACCCGACTCAAACTGATGGATCGCTTCCTGCTGCGGCACAGAGAGTGATGGATGCCTATCCTGCGTTTAAGATGACGTATAGGGATAACGCCCTGCATTTCGAAGATGGCACAAAAATCATCTATGATGACGGACGGGAGAAAAGCTTTGAGGAAAAATTGGATGACTGTGACATCGAGGATATGTTCTCTATGGATTATGACAGAACCTCAACGGTTCCTGGCTATCTGGAAGATTGCGGAAGGGGACGTAATGAGGAACTCTTCAAGAAGATGTATGGCAGAACGGAGGGTGAGGTGCGCAAGAATCTTGTCAGCGTGAATTGGTTCGGTCAGAAGATACCCTTCACAAAGGTGAATGGGGCAGCGGAGCAATTGGGCAAGGTGGCGGCAGAACTTGCCAAACTGCCACAATACAGAAAGTACCTCACGAATGCTTCTACTTTCTATTGGCGAAAGGTGAGGGGCGCGAACCGTCAGAGTGCGCATAGTTATGGGATTGCCATTGACATCAACACGACTTACTCTAATTATTGGCTCTGGTCTAATCCCAACAGCTCTGAGACGGACACCTTGAAGTATGTGAACAGGATTCCGCTGGAGGTTGTGGAGGTATTCGAGAAATACGGTTTTATCTGGGGCGGACGATGGTATCATTATGACACCATGCATTTTGAATATCGACCAGAATTCTTCATGGACTGAACAGCCCCAAAGGAGATGACACCATCATTCATTTGTAGATGAAGAAGGTTCCGCCATTGCTTTGAGCATATTTACGGAGTAGAGCCTGGATGTACGCTGCATTTTCTTTGACACGCTGCTCGTTGCCGTCATAGCCGTTGATGAGGACGAGCAGGTGGGTGGTCTCGTTGGTCATCTTGGTTCGTTCGTTGTCACTTGTGGGTGTTCCTACGCCGCCTTGTGCGTCACGATAGACTGGCAGGCCGTGAATGTTGATGTTCCCACGTCCGATGCCTTCGTATGGTTCACCTTCACGTCCGATTCCCAATGTGAGCGTGTCGCCCACGAATTTGTCGGCATCGAAGCCACCGATGCTGTATCCGTAGGCGATGGATGCCAGATTGATGAGATCGACGAGGGTGTCGCGCTGATAGAGTTCCTTGCCCTGAAGCATGCGACGTATCAGGGCTTCAGAGGCTGGACGGTATCGGGATGGGTCTTTGCCGCATGCCCTGTACACTCGCCGTGTGGCAGAGATGCTGGTCAGTTCCTTCAACGATTCTGTGGTCAGTTCCCCACGAAATTTTTCTGCCAGTTGTTCAATCTCGGCCCATAGGGCTTCATTGTACGGGGAATTGACAACCTCCGCTTCCAGGCATGCTCCCACAAACTCTGGGCAAATCTGCTCTATCTCATTTGATACAATGACTTGCATCTCAGAATGTTTTGTTTGCTTCAGCCTATAAAATTCAGAATAAACTCCACAATCTCGTCCTCTGTCTTGCCGTCCACTTTAATGACGAGATCGTAGTTGCGGGTGTCGTAACGAGACGAATCGGTATAGCGTTTGACATAGTTCTCACGCATCTTGTCCACTTTCTCGATAATCTTGCGTGCCTCTTCCTCGCTGACGTTCTGCTTGCGCATCACACGAGCCACACGGAAAGGCATAGAGGCCTGTATCAAGATGCACAGATGATTGGGATGGTTGCGGAACACGAAAAAGCCACTACGACCAGTGATGACGCAAGATTCTGTCTCGGCGATGCCTTCCAAAATCTCCGTCTCGGCCTTGAACATCTTCTCTGTGGTCAGATGTTCTGACACTTCTCCCGTCTTCGCCTGATAATCGCGGATTTCGGCTCCCCCCAAACTCACCACACGGGTGAAATCTTCCCACCAATATTTCTTTTTGCCTTTCATTTTCTCGATTTCTTCCACACTGAGGTTATACTTTTTCTCCAAGGCCTCGATGAGTGCCTTATCAAAGCATTCCACACCCAGCTTCTCGGCTAATTTACGTCCGATGGTGCGGCCGCCACTGCCCAGTTCACGATTGATGGTGATGACAAATTTCTCGTTCTTGTTCATGGTCGTTTTTGATGTATTGTTTATTCTTTATGAAGATTTCATGTTCTTTTCTGAGGAACAAAGATACTTCGTTTTTTCCAAACAACCACTAAAGAATGGGTTCTAAAGCATTTTTTTTATAAATTTTGTCTCATTTTTTGCGAATTCTGCCACTCAAAAGAGTTTGATTGTATCAAAAAAGGGGTAACATTGATCAGTCGTAGAAGTTCCAACTGAGTCCGAAGCGGATGCTGGAGGGGTTCATGGGATAGTTGGGTAACCAGAAGTAGCGACCGTCGGACTGGTTGAAGTGGTGATACATGATATAGAAACGTGTGCGCTTCAGGTCGAAGTTGGCATAGACAGAAAGGAGAGGGTAGTTGCCCACTTTCTCTTTTTTCTGTGGGTTCTGGTTCATGAACATGCCGATGACTGGGGAGTAGTCTGGGGCGTTGAATTCTGTGAAGTATTTCATGTCGGCGCCGAACTCGGTCTTGAGGACTTTGGCAATCTTGAAACGCAGATACAGGTTGGTGTAGAGCGACACAACGGGAAGGGGCAGCACATCATTATGACTGCAAGTCTGGTAGGTGACGTCGTTCTCCCAATGGAAGATGCCGAGCTTGAAGTATTGGCGCAGGTTGGCGCTGATAACCTGGATGTTGTCGCTGCATTGCATGGGGGTGACGTTGTTGGTGAAGACGGTGTTCCCATCGGAAGTGAGGACGGGGATGCCGTTGTTCTGGAAGTAGGTGAAGTTCTTGATGTTCTCCACTCCCACCGTGATCGTGGTGTTGGTGTGGGGTATGTCGATGATGCCTTCGATGCGCTGTCTGAACTCCTTGTCCATACTGCGATCCCACCATGCGTGCTTGCCGTGATAATGGTCGAAGTAGAAGCTGGGGGAGACGTTCTTGATGTGGGCGTTGAGCGCCACTTGGGCGGTGTCGCCAAGCAGAGGGATGTTGACCTCAGCATGACCGCCGACGTCGAACTGCCCGATATCGGGTCCTGCAACAACAAATTCGGCGTCGAGGTTGTAGTGGACAGTGCTGCCTTGCGTACGGATGATCTGTCCTCCTGCCAAGATGTTATTCTCTTTATAGTACTGATTCTCAACAAGTCCTGTGGTGTTGGTGTGGAAACCTCCGTAGCGAGTTGAGTCGGCGAGCATGAACTTGTTGAATTCGAAGCCCACGTAGGCGTTGAGTCCGAAGAGCGCCCACTTGTTGAAACCTTCGCAGAGAGATATTCCGACGAGGTTCTTCATGTGGAAGTATTTGGTGTAGTCCTGTGTGGAGTCACCAGGCAGGTAGGTGTAGGAGTGGTAGTTCTCGGGCTCCATGTAGGCACGATGGTTGCGCATCATATTGCGGAGCTCGAAGGTGTGGAATATCTTGCTGACGGGCACGAAGACGTCTCGTGTGGTGACGGAATCGACCTCTTCCTCACGATAGAATCCGATGTTGTAGTGATGGGTGAGGAAGACGAGGTCGTGCTCCTGACGGTTCCAGGTCTGCGAGAGCTTGGTGGGGATGTCGTTGGAGGTCAGCTCGTGCGCCATGTTCTCAGGGTTGGTGATGTATTCCTCGTTTGCGATGCCGCCATTCTCGGCAATCTTCATGTAGTTGTGTTGGTAGTAGAGGTGGAGGTTGTAGTGGTCGGCGATGTAGGAAGACCAGAAGGAGGCGTTCATGTAGGATGTGGACTGTTTGTCGTAGTATCCACGGCCGTAGATGTAGTCGAAAATGCCTCCGAAATTGAATTTCTTGCCAACATTGTTGGTGTAGGTCGCTTTGATGTGGTCTGAACCTGTGTCCCTCGAACCGTTCCAGTTGTAGGTCACGTTCATGAAGGGCGACTTGGTGTTGTAGAAGCGGAAGTGCTGGGTGTTGACATAGAACATGTCGAAGGGATCGGTGAACATGAAGTCTGGGATTTCAGTCCGTTCCATGAAGATGCGTGACAGGCGAGGGGAACCGACATTGCCCAGCGAATTGTAGTGACCCTCGATGCCTTCAGGCAGGTCGGTGTTCATGAACATGTGGTGGAGCGTGTCAACATAAGTGTCGGTCATGTTGCCATACTTGTCATCTACAGTCCAAGCCCTGATGTCGTTGGGAACAACCTTCTTTTTCTTCTTGGTTTCAGCGGAGTCTGGTCTGGCATCCATCGACATATCAGAGTTCGTTTCCAACTCTGATATGATGCGTTGTGCATAGCTTGACGGAGCAAGTAACGCAAAGAATATGGATATGATTAAATATCTTAAATTCAAAATTTTAAATCGTCTTACTTGATATAAAACAATAAGTAATCCTTTAGGACTTTCTGAGGTTGCTAAAACATGAATCGCAGATAAAACTCAACCAGTTTGACGGCAATGGCTCCAAAGCCGACGCTGAAGAAAAGGATGCGTTGTTCTGGCAACACGAAGTATATCACCACAGCAGCTACAAAGCCTATCATGAACACCCAATTGAGAATTCTGCGGGTGTTGGCTACGCTGTTGCTGGAAGACTTGCCCTTATGCCATTTCTTCTTGCTTTCGTTCTTGCTCTCAGCAACAGCCTCTGCGATGATTTTATCAACGTCTTCCTGATTCATGATGAATAGATGATGGTTGCCATTGGTTTATTACTAGTTGATGGACTCAGAAATTTCCTTCTTCAGTTGGTTCACCATGTCGATGGTCTTCATGCGGAACTTGCCATTGATGCGTCTCAAATCGCCTTTCTTGTTCAGGCATTCCTTGTCCGTGATCCAATCTTCTGCTGTCATGCGGATAAATTCTCCCTCACCCTGATCAACATTGAAGGACAGGGTATGGAGCATGAACTCCACTTTCCCATCGCTGATGCTCAAGTCGAGCAGATAGAAAGCCTGCGTGTAGTTCTTGGCGAGTGGCTTGACGGAGAATATCAGCTCTTCGGCTCCTTGGCATTCAATCTTGCCACTCTGCTTGTTGGCTTCCTTCACCTTCGAGAACTCGATGTTCTTGAAGAAATTGGCGTCTCTGTAATCGTCACCCATCATGGTGTTGGGCTCATATCGAAGGCTGGCCCATTGTGCCACCTTGTTGAAGATGTCTTCCTTGCTCTTGCCTGGTGCAGCGATGACATCTTTGAACACTACCTTGCCGGCCTCTTCAGGAATGGCGCCCTTGGCTGTGTAAACAGACATATCGGCTTTCCCTTTGGGGGCTTTCCTGCTGATAAGACCTTCACTTTGCGCTTGCATCATCATGGGAAGTGCCACTGCAAGAATGGCAATGATTATCTTTTTCATTTGAATGGAATTTTAATCGCTTGAATAGAATATGTTTTATAATCGCTTGCAAAGTTAATGCTTTTACATTTTATGGTCAAATATTTATTTCTAAATATTCTAAAAACGTCAGAGAAAACAAAGAAGAGAGGCGAAGACGCAACAAAAAGGAGACGTCCTGAGACGTCTCCCACTAATTGTTTCACTCTAATTTATCTTGTCGGATGTACAAGTTCTTTACCTTCTGTTGTTATTGTTGCCGTTGGGGGTGCTGCCATTCCATCGTGGTGTTGTCCATCGGTTAGGTGTTGTGCTCCTGCCTGGCTGGAACTGGTTCAGGGCTTCCACCTGGAAACGTGCCAATGCCACTCTCACTCCGTAAATCTTCTTCCAAGAAAGCACAGTGTGGAATTTCTTGTAGTAGGTCTGTTCCACTTTGCGGCTTTCTATCTCAAGGCTGGTCACCCGCATCACCATTTGTTCGTAGTCTTCCTCGCTGAGGTTTGTATTTCTGAAAGCCTTCATCATAATCTCCCGCTGCTGTCTGCCCAACTGACGCTGTTTGTTCTGCATCTCATTGAGGAGTGGGAAGAACTTTGCTGATTCCGCTTCGGTCAAGTGTGCTTCGCTTGCCACGAACTCGTTCATACGCTTCGTGTACAATTCAGGATTGAATTCCGTACGTGGATTCTGAATCCTTCCAAAGCCCTGGTTCTGCGCGTTCACACAGAAGCATATCAGCATTGTTGTGATGACTAATACAAATCTCTTCATGGATGATGTTACTTATTGAGTGATGCTATCATGCGTCAGGATTATTCGCTGAAATCTTCAGCCGACAGGTAGTAATACACATCGACATTATCCACCATGCTGTAGGTCATCAGATCCTCGTTGAAATTGTCCTGCGTGTAGTGATTCTCAGCCTTCTGCTGTTCCACAGGAGTAGATGATGGCATGGAGATGAACTTCAGTGCCACAGTGACAATGAGGACGAGCGATGCAGCAATAGACATGGTGCTGATCCATAGGTTACGACGGCGGTTCTTGTGAATGTGGAAGAGTTGCGCCGTTCGTGCAGGAACTTCTTCTGCCTTTTCAGGAACCTCTTGTTCTACGGCATCTATCTGCTCCATGATTCGAGCAGTCAGATTGTCGAAATATGCGTCAGACACCTTGAATGGGTATCTGCCGTTGCCCTCAGGGGCAAATATTCGGTTGTTCTTTGTACTCATAATCATACGTTTTTGTTGTTTAGTTATTGGTGTGACTATTGTTCTTTTAAAAGGTTTAATAGTGCAATGACTTTTTTTATTCTTTTGACTTAATAAAGTTTGTAATCTTTTCTACGGCAATGTGGTAGGATGCCTTTAACGCTCCGACGCTGGTGCCTACGAGGTCGGAAATCTCTTCGTATTTCTTATCTTCGAAATACTTCATACAGAACACTTGTCTTTGTTTGGCGGGTAGGGTGGAGACTGCCTGCATCAGCAGTTCCTGTGTATTGTCGCCATCGAAATACTCATCTGCCACAAAGTTCGCCTGTTCCACAAAATCTTCATCGTCAATGGAGGCCATCTGTTTTTGTTGCTTCAGAAACGTGAGGGACTCGTTGTATGCTATCCTATACAACCAAGTGAAGATGGCTGACTCACCCTTGAAATTGTCCAAGCCTTTCCATGCTTTGATAAACGTGTTCTGCAGCACATCGTCCGTGTCGTCGTGGTTTTGTACCACATAGTGAATCTTCCAATAGAGTTGACGTGAATAGACGTTGACAATCTGTTCAAAGGCCTTGCGCTTACTCTGCGGGTCTTGAATGCGTTTCAGTATGTCTTGTTCATCTATCTTTGCCATCTCGGATGCGTTGCTGTGCCGTTTTGACAAGTTGGCTTTAGGAATGGTTTGGCATGAAAAAAGTGAAAGTCCTTCTATCCACACGGAAAAGACAAACTTTCACCTTCTTTTTATGATAATTTTATTAACCCTTTCTCAATGAGGAGAGTTTGTTCTTTAGTGCAGGTAAACTTTGCGGGTGAACTTACCAATCTTCACGATGTAATAGCCTCGTTGCAACTGAGAGAGTTCAAAGGTCTTCGATGCACTGTCAATCACCTGTGAATAGACTTTTTCGCCAGTAATGCTATAGACTTCCAGCGTCTGTCCATCTGCATTCTTCACCCGGATGCTTGACCCGCTTACTGCAATGGTGATCTGATTCTGCTCCATCTCTATCTGGCTGTCCTGCATCTCTTCCGATTCAGCCATCATCGTAGCTGGAACGGATGACAAACATGCCATCAATAGAAGGACTTTAGATATTTTAAGTAACGATTTTACCATATACAATACGTTTTGTGATGCAAATATAGAGCCTTTTTTTTTTAGTACCAAATTTTTTTCAAAAAAAATGCATTTTTGCACAATAAATTTAAAAAAGAAGGAGATGACAGGTGTTTATGCCTGCCATCTCCTTATATATATAAATAATGTGTAATTATTTTTAGAAGAACTTGTAACGATTATCCTTCACCTTTGCTTTCATGTAGAGCGCATTGATGATGGTGCTTGAGGCGTTGCGGAAATTGTTCATGCCAAGAGATTCCTCTTCTGCTTTCGCGTCAAACTTCTCAGATGTCTTGGTCTTGTCAATAACCTGGAACATGTAAACACCACGATTACCCTTGACGGGACCTGCAAATGCGCCCTTAGCGGTCTTAGCTGCCACAGCGCTTACCAGAGGCTCGGATGCGCCTGTCGATGCAATGAATGCTGGTGCACTGAATGACACGTGCTTGATGGTGTCAACCACTACATCCTTCAGCTTTTGGGCTTCAGCGATACTCTTCACATTCTTAGCTGACTCATAAATCTTGGCAATCTTCTTCTCGTTCTTGACCACTTCCGTCAACTCTTCCTTCAGCTTTGCTTGTGAACGGTAGCCTTCCTTGTTGATGCCAGTCAGGGCAACCAACAGCAGATGGTCGTTGCTGCCACATTCGTAGAGTGGGGAAATGGAACCTTCCTTCGCCTCATCAAACACCCACTTCAGCGCGTCGCGAGTGGCACGGATGCCTGCAATACCGTGAGCGGCTGTCGTCACATCGTTGATAGGACGAACCGTGTAGCCGTTCTTTGCAGCATTCGCCTCAATCTGCTCCAAGGTTGTGTTCTCGGCTACAAATGAAGAGAATTTGTTGTATTCCTTGCTGTAAGTGTCATCAGAGAACTTCAGTTCTTTCACAACAGCTGCCACGTTGTACTTTGTGATTGGGTTGGCAGTCTTCAGTACCTGCAGGATGATGGTAGAACCATTCTCCAACTTCAGTTTCTTGGTCTCGCCAGCATTCATGCCATAGATGGTGTTGATGTAGAGCGTGTTGTCTGCATCGAGGGATGCCTTTTGGAATTGCTCTGTGGCAATCCATGAAGAGTCGCCTTCCTGATTGTACTTTTTGGCGATTTCTTTGAATTGTGCACCACTGTTGAGCGCTGTCATGATGCTGTCAGCCTTCTTGGCGATGTCGGCTTCATCCTTGCCGATCACACCCAGTTGACGGAACAGTACAGAGTCTGGCTGAGTGGTCTTGCCCAATAACTTATAAGTATAGTAAGTGTTGGTCATTGGATCGAAGGCAGGAGTCTTCACAGAACCTACAGCTGTAGAGTCGAGAAGAGATGAAATCATGCTTGGGAAAGCGTCTTTCGTTTTGTATACATCAGAGTAGGGGAGCAATGAAGTTGCCTGACGTACAGCGTTTCCTGCTGTTGTATTGCTGGTGGCTGCAGTCAGTTTTGCAGCTGCATCAGCCATCTCAGTCTCAGCAGCCTTCTTGTCTGCATCGCTTGCGACAACAAGGACATCAATGATTTTCACATCGCGTGTTTCGATGAACTGCTGATACTGCTCCTTGTCCTCGTTGTATTTAGCGGTCAGTTCCTCGTCTGTCACCTTCACATCCTCATCCTTTACGGATGCAGCAGGGATGGCGGCCAGCACAAGGTCTGATTCCTCAGCGCGGCTGTCGAAAGTCAACTTAGCTTCTACAGGGTTGGAGAGGAAGCACTGAGAAAGGAGCACCTGATACTTTTGAGTGAGCAACTGGTCACGAATCTGACGCTGTGCAAACAAATAGTACTTGTAAATCTTTTCGTAAGCTTCTGGAATCTGAGTGCCAGCGTCCTTCAACTTCTTATACTCATTGAGGAACGTGTTTACCGTTGCATAGTCGTAACGGCCTGTCTGCTGGTTCATGAACACTGGTACCTGAAGCATCTGACTGTAACCAGTCTTCACGATGTCTGAGATTTCTGCATCGCTCACTGCAAGTCCCAATTCGTCACACTGCTTCTGAATAAGTTGCTGCTGAACATAAGTCTGCCATGCCTCATCCTTGATGCGGTTCAGTTCTTCCTCGCTAAAGGAACTCTTCTGCTGAGCAATTTCGTAGTAAGTCTGCATGTCGTCCACCAGTTTCTGATAATCCTGGATGGAAATAGACTTGCCGTCCACCTCGCCGACCTGCTGGCTTGATTTCTGGAAGAGGCTCTCAAGGCCTCTAAATAAGTCGCCGGCGACGAAGAGGAACAACGCCACGGCGATGATGGTCACAAGGAGTACACCCTTGCTTCTGATTTTTTGTAATGCTGCCATTTTTTATTGTTTTTTATTTAATAATATACCCGTATAAAGATATCATTTTGTTCCTTCGCCACACTTTCTTCTGTGCACGAAATCACAAAATCATGCAAAAGTACGAAAAAAATCTCACTCGAACACGATGTTCGGTAAGATTTTTTCAAATAATCCCCTTTTTTGTGAGGGTTCTTAAAAAACAAGCGGACTTTATGCGCCCATTGGGTAACACTCTGACATGTTACTTATACCATGATTGTTCTAATCATTGAGGATGAAACGACTTTCTTCGGTGGACCAACGGAGGGTGTAATGGAGCGTGAAAGGCTCATTGGTCTTGCCACCGCCATGGGTCTGAAGGAGAAGAGGAGCATTGGTGGCGGTGACAGTGAGTTGATCGGTGTCTTTGTCGATGGTGATCTTGCGGAAGTGATCAACGTTGGTCAGTGTGTAGTAGTCGAGCGTGCGGAGAGGTTCCCAGTCTGTGGAATAAAAAGCCACGGAGGAGTCGGGGGTGTTGTCGCAGAAGATGGTGCTGATGACCATGATGATGCGCGTCCCGTCATGTTTAGTGAGCATCTTGAACTCTTTCTCGGATTGGGGCGAGACGACGAGATAGGCGTAGTCATCCGTCAATTCCTTCATGGTGGAGAAGGTGCGGAAGAGGTTGCGGGTCTGCATGGTCTTATCATGCTTCTGATTATCCACAATCTCCAGACGGTTGTACTCGGACAGAACCGGGCACACCTCTTGAGGCATCTTGAGGAAGAGGTTTTTGAATGACTGAGCGTGGGAAACTAATAGTGAAAGACTCAATACAAATAATGCAAATATCCTTTTCATGCCGCTAAACTTAACTAACCTCTATACATTACTCATGTCTGATGGCCTCGATTGGATCCATGTTGGCAGCCTTGCGGGCAGGGATGTATCCGAAGATGATGCCGATGAAGGTGCAGACAGCGAAGGACACGTAGATGGACCATGCGGGGATGCTGGAAGGCATACCCATGACTGGTATGACAAATTGCCCGACAAGGCATCCTAACAGTACCCCCAATAGTCCGCCTGTAAGTGAAATGAGCACAGACTCGATGAGGAACTGGAGAGAGATGACCATGCCTGTGGCACCTACAGCCATACGAAGACCAATCTCCTTGGTACGTTCTGTGACGGACACGAGCATGATGTTCATGATGCCGATGCCTGCCACGAGCAGTGAAAAGGCTGCTGCAACGACAAGAATGATGGTGACGGTGTCCATCGTGGAGGACATGGTTTCCATCATCTCTGCCTGTGAACGGATGGTGAAATCATCTTCGGCCTCAGCCTTGAGTTTATGGTTGCTACGCAGAATCTGGGTCAATTCCTCGATGGCTGCATCGGAGAGCTCTTCGGTGAGTGCCGAGCAGACGATGGAGGAGAAGTAAGTCTGTGCAGCGATACGCTTCATCACGCAGGTGTAAGGGGCAATGATGACATTGTCCTGATCCATTCCCCATGAGTTGTAGCCCTTGCTCTCTAAGACACCGATGATGCGTAACGGAATGGACTTGAAACGGATGTTCTTGCCGATGGCTTCAGCCTCCTTGCCTTCGCCAAATAGTTCTTTGACAATGGTGGTCCCGACCACGCACACCTTGGAAGCCTTGCGGACGTCTTCCTCCGTGAAGTTGGTTCCCTCTTCCAAATCCCACTGCTTGATGTCAAGGTATTCGGTCGATTCGCCATAGACGGTGCTGTTCGTATTGTTGTTGCCATAGATGACCTGACCGCCGGATGTGACTTCTGGAGACACATAACTGACGAATTTCTTTTCATCGAGGATGCGCTGGTAATCAGCCGTCTTGAGGGTCTGCATGGAAGAAGGATCTTGACGTACACCACCACGTCTGTCTGCTCCAGGACGGATGGTGAGCAGGTTGGTTCCCATCGTGGAGAGTTCCTTGCGAATACTTTCCTTTGAGCCTTGTCCGATGGACATCATAATGATGACAGCAGCCACACCGATGATGATACCGAGCATGGATAGGAACGAACGCATCTTGTTGTTCGCCACAGCGTTGATGCTGACCTTAAATAAGTTAAGTATATTCATTGAGTGTTATCATTATTATGACAATCGCCCAGCGCGTGGGCTGGTTAATCGTCTTGGGGTTTTGGCAGTGCTGCTAATGCTTCAGCTGCCGACTTGATGTTGGTATTGATCGTATCCTCGCGAATCTTGCCGTCGCGCAGATTGATATTACGTGAGGCGAAGGAGGCAATCTCTGGATTGTGGGTCACGAAGATGATGGTGTGTCCCTCTTGATGAAGCTTCTGGAAAAGCACCAGCATCTCAAACGATGTGCGTGTGTCGAGGTTACCGGTCGCCTCGTCAGCAAGGAGTACAGCAGGATTGTTGACCAATGCACGGGCGATGGCAACACGTTGCATCTGACCACCAGACATCTGGTTACTCTTGTGATCAAGGCGGTCGCCAAGTCCCACTTCTTGCAATGCCTTGATGGCAGCCTCACGACGTTGCTTTGCTGAATACTTATTATTATACATCAGCGGCAACTCTACGTTCTCCACAGCAGTGGTCTTGGCCAAGAGATTATAGTTCTGGAACACGAAGCCAATCTTCCTGTTGCGCAGTTTCGCACGTTGGTTCTTACTCATCTTACGGACGGGGGTACCATCCAGATAATATTCACCAGAGGTGGGCGTATCGAGGCATCCCAACTGATTGAGCAGGGTCGATTTTCCTGAACCCGAGGTTCCTTGTATGGTCACGAACTCCCCTTCGTAAATCTTAAAGCTGACACCACGCAGGGCTTTCACGGTTTCAGAACCCACCTGAAAATAGCGCTTCACGTTGTCGAGTTCGATGACAACCTTACGATTATCTTTTTGTTCGTTCATCTTCAGTCTTTCTGTTTGTTCATTATCTGGAGAAATTACCGCCACCGGCAGGTCTGCCGCCACCCATGCCGGCACCACCGCCTGCACCAGGAGCACCACCTCGGGCACCGCCAGGTCCACCTGCACCACCACGATTTCTATTGCCACCTGGACGTGGCATGAATGGGTTGGATGTTGTCTGTTCTTCTTCCTCTTCTTCACCGCCAATAATCTCAAAATCAGTGAGCACCTCAGTGCCAGCTGCTACGCCAGAGAGAATCTCAGTGAGCATGCCGTTGCTGATGCCGATTTCAACCTTATGGGCTTTGAAGACGTTACCTTCTTTTGTCCAAACTTTAGCGTGGCCTTCCACATCCTCCACTGTCTCACCGTCTTGCAAAAGAGCTTCGTTGGGAGTGAAACGCAATGCTCTGGCGGGAACAGCCAAAACGCCGTTTCTCTCCATTGTGTAGATGGTTACGTTAGCTGTCAGACCTGGCTTCAGTTTCAGTTGGTCGTTAGGAGCGGAGATAACCACCTCGTAAGTGACCACATTACTTTCTGTTGTGGCTTGCTGGCGCACTTGAGTGACTGCACCTTCGAAGATGTCATCAGGGAAAGCGTCAACAGTGAAAGTGACACGCTGTCCTTCCTTGACACCACCGATGTCAGCCTCGTCGATGTCGGCAATCACACGCATGTCAGTCAAATCCTGAGCAATAATGAAGAGAGTAGGGGTAGTCATGGCTGAAGCCACAGTTTGGCCTTCCTCCACTTCCTTAGAGAGTACGACACCGTCAATCGGAGAAGTAATAGTGGCGTAACCGAGGTTGGTCTGTGCCTCAGTTACATTCTGCTGCTGCACTTTCACCTGCTGCAAAGCCTGCTCGTAATTCAGTTTGGCATTTTCGTAGTCATTAGCAGAAACAAGTCCCTTCTCATAAAGGGTTTTGTATCGCTTATAATTGGCTGATTGATAGTTCAGTGATGACTGGGCATTAGAGAGATTGCTCTGCGCTGATGCCAATTTGGAGAGCAAGTTGGTCTTGTCGAGTTCAGCAATGACCTGACCACGATGCACTTCAGAGTTGTAGTCTACATAAATGCGATCGATAATACCAGAAACCTGTGTACCGACTTCCACCTCTGTCACAGGCTCTATAGTACCTGTGGCGGTGATGCTGGTGGTAATGTTCTGCTTCTCTACTGGAGCGGTGGAGTAGGTCACCTGAGGTCCCTCGCTACATGCAGCGAAGGTTGTTGCGATGATAATTGTTGTGAATATGTTGCTTGTCTTCATTGTCTTTTAGAATTGAAGAGTTGAATATTTGAATAATTGATATCTCTTAAAGTTTGATTCTTTCTCCTGCATAGAAGTTCAGCATAGCTGCATTGAGCAGGGCCGTGTATTTAGTTTGCAGCAGTTGTTGCTCGGCTTGCAACAGATTGTTCTTGCCTGTGGTCAGTTCCACAATGTTCTTGAGACCCAAGTTGAACTGCTCGCTGACGAGATCATAACTTTCCTGCATGCTCTTCACATTGTTTCTGGCGTAGATGAACTGTTGCTGAGATGTTGTGGCATTCAACCAATAGTTTTCGATGGTTGAGTAGAGCTGCTTCTGTTGTTCGAGTAGATTCAGTTCGCTGGTCTGCAACGCGTACTTCGCCTTGCGAATGTTGGTGCGAGCTTGATGATTGTCGAACAGCGGTACAGAAATAGACAGACCTAACGAGTTGTTCACGTTGGTCTTAACTTGTTTGAAGAAGTCTGTATGCTGACCTGACGAGTTGTTGGAACCGATACCTGCTGTCATGGAGACGGTTGGCATGTATCCTGCTCGTGCTGATGAGATGGCGATTTGTGAGGATTCGATGTTCAGCTTGCTTGACTGAATTTCAGGACGATTCTCGAGAGCCGCGTTGTATACGGACTCTTCGTTGGGAATCATTGCTAACACTTGTGCGTCGGTTACATCTGGTACAGCAATATTAAATGCCTCGTCATCGTGAATCTCCAGTAGTTGCTTCAATTGCAACTTGTAGTTCTCAAGCTGTGACTGTGCCTGCACCAATGAATACTGATCTTGGCTTACTTGTGCTTCCAATTGTACAAGGTCAACTCGGGCAAGACTACCCACTTCGACCATCGTCTTGGCACGATCACGTTGCATCATGCTTGATTTGATGATTTCGCGACAAACCTTTACGGCTTCCGTTTCATACAGAATCTGCACATACAATTGTGCAATCTGTTCTTGAATGGTGTTCGCCTGTTGGTCGATACCCAGTTCTGCAATCTTTTCAGTGAGTTTGTTTTGCTTGATGGTGTTGATGTTACGATTACCGTTCCATACCGTCCAGTTGGCATTGATACCATATGAGCCATTGTATGATACAGAGTTGCGGTTGGTGGTCATTGTTCCGCCAGCAAGGTTGATGGTTGTTTCAGCGAAAGGTCGCCACGAAGCGTTTTGGTTTGTGCTAAATGACACAGAGGGAAATAGTGCCGACTGGCTCTGCAATACATCCTCATGGTCTGAAGCAGCCGTTATCCTCTTCTGCTGCAATTGAATGTTGTTGGCAAGAGCATAGTTGAGACATTCTTGCAGCGTCCAAACTTTCTGCCCCCATGCCGCAGTGCCTGCCAGCAGGATGGATAACGTTGTCAATAAGTGTTTTTTATTCATTGTTGGTTTGTTTGATGTCCGAGTATATTGGAACCCGTTAAACTTGAAAAGTTTAATATTCCGAGGATAGTTTAACATACTTTATTATAAAAAATGAAAGCAGTCGGGCTGTAAGCCGGGTTCTGTGTGCATTTGTGCTATGTGGTTTACACAACGTACAGTGATGCATGTCTGTCATTTATCTACTCCATGAGTCACCCCATGGCTCAAGCGTTCTACCCTCCACCGAACAATCGGGCGGGCTACCCTCGTGGCGGTGGTTTACATGAACTTGCAGCACCCAAGATGCACAGCCGACATGTCACCATGCCGCTGGTGAGCTCTTACCTCACCTTCTCACCATTTCAGCCGTGACAATCACGCTCATTCAGAGAATCAGCATGGATGCCCCGTCTGTTGTTATTTTCTTCTGCATTACTCAACCCTTGCGGACTGCTTCTATATTAGGAAGTGGGTTGCCCTATGCTGCCCGGACGTTCCTCTTTCGACTTGCTGCCAAAATCACGTGAATGACCAGTCATTAAGTCGCCAGCGACAGACTGTCCGGCTGCTTTCAGTCGGCAAAGGTACGGAAAAAATGAAAAAAGAAAGACAAGCCATAGGGAAAATGACTTGTCTTTTAATATAATTTGTATAAAAAGGGAGAAAAACTCCGATAAAAAAGGGGTAAACTTTTCATTCTTGACGACATCGGAGCCATCATTTGTTTTTATTGGTTCATGGTGTTTGTGGTGGGAAGAGGGGCTGGGGATTGAATGCTGAATTCACAGCCGCAGTATTGCTGGTTGTAAAATTGGTATTCACGAAGGAGTTGGTTGCGACGGTCTTGGAGGCCGCCTTTACGCCAGTTCTGCCCCCAGAAAAGAGGTATGAGGTGAGAACCGAGAGATGAGAACTGGGAGGCTACGGCTTGCTGGGCTTCAAGGCCGGCTTGGTTGATCTGGTCGAGGCTTTTCCAACGGGAGGATGCGAGGGTGGTGGCGAAATGGCTGATGCCGAGTTTTTGGGCTTGAAGGGCGGTGGCTGTGAGGCGGATACGGAAGCACTGTAGGCAGCGGGAACCGCGTTCGGGTTCATGCTCGAGTCCTTGAACTTGCTGGAGCCAGTTTTCATGGTTGTAATCACCATCAATCCATGGTATGCCGAGACTGTCGGCATGGCGTTTGCTCTCATTCTTGCGAATAACGTATTCCTCTCGGGGGTAGATGTTGGGGTTAAAGTAAAAGATGGTGGGGCGGATGTCGTGTTGGAGCATCCATTCGACAATGGCGGAGGAGCAAGGGGCGCAGCATGCATGGAGCAGCACCTCATGAAGCCCTTCGGGTATTTGTATGTCGTTCTTTTTCTTCATTTATATCTTTTCGTGCTGCAAAGTTACGACTTTTTCGTGAATAATCCGTAACTTTGCAATCTGTAACTTTGTGCCCGAAATGAAAGTCATAGGTTTTATCAAAAATTGGATGTTGCCCATTGCTATGGCGCTCGGTGTGGCAGCTTATTATATTTATGTGAGCATCCCAGTGTTGGATGGGACACATCAGGCAGTAAGCAAAGCAATCAGTTATGTACAGCCGGCGTTGCTTTTCTGTATGCTCTTCGTGAGTTTCTGCAGGATGAGTATTCGTGAGTTGAGGCCGAGGGCATGGATGCTTGAATTGCTCGCCATTCAAGTAGTGAGTTTCGTGGTGATGGGTTTGTTGTTGGTGTGGATGCCAGATTTGCCTGGGCGTGTGGTGATTGAGAGTGCGATGGTCTGTATGATTTGTCCGACAGCAACGGCGGCAGCGGTGGTGACAACTCGCTTGCATGGCAATGCGAACGTGGTGGTGAGCTACACGTGTCTTATCAATATGGCGGTGTCGTTGGTGGTGCCTGCGATGGTACCGTTTCTGCATGAGGGCACGATGCCTGGTATGGGTTTCGAACTTTCTTTCCTGCTGATCTTAGCCAAAGTGTTCCCCTTGCTGATGATGCCTCTGATGGCGGCATGGCTGGTGCGGCATTTGTTCCCGAGATTTCATGCCTTTATCTTGCAACAGCCAAATCTGGCATTCAACTTGTGGGCGGTGTCATTGTCGTTGGCCATTGCGGTGTCGGTCAAGGCGTTGGTGCATAGCGAGGAGAGTACATGGAACATGGTGGGCATTGCGTTGGCATCGTTGGTCTGCTGCTTGGTTCAATTCGGTTTGGGTCGATTGATAGGGCGAAGACATGGAGAGCCGGTGGCAGGCACGCAGAGCCTCGGACAGAAAAATACGGTCTTCGCCATTTGGATGGGTTACACGTTCCTGAATCCCGTGACGGCCTTGGCTGGCGGTTTTTATTCACTGTGGCACAATCTGGTCAACTCTTGGCAGTTGTGGAGGGTGCGACGGCAAGGCTGATTGATTATGACGTCTCTTACTTATTTTTAAAGAGCCTTTGGATGAGGTCGGCGCGACCTATCTGACGGAGCAATCGGATGATGTTCTGTCTTTCGGAGGGCTTGTACCAGAAGAAGAATTGACGCTGGGCAAGCTTTTCTTTTTGTGTCTTGGCTGACCAGACTGGCTGAAGCGTGTAGGGGTGTAGGCCTGTGTACCACGCTTCTGTAGAGACAGTCATGGGGGTGGGCGTAAAGTCCTGCACTTGCTCGAGTTGGAAGTCGAGGTCTTTGGTCAGGACTGCAAGTTCTGCCATGTCTTCGGCAGTGCAACCAGGATGGCTGCTGATGAAATAAGGGATGATTTGCTGGCGCAGGTTCTTGCGGCGGTTGATGTTGTCGAAAATGCGCTTGAAGTCGTAGAAGAGTTGGAAGGAGGGTTTGCGCATCAGGTCAAGCACGCGGTCTGAGGTGTGTTCGGGAGCCACTTTTAGACGACCACTGACATGCTTCGTGATGAGTTCCTCGGTGTACTGGCGGTTGATGCGGTTTGTGCGCTCATCGCCAGTGTCGTGGAGCAAGAGATCGTAGCGAACGCCCGAACCGATGAAACTCTTCTTGATGCCGGGCATGGCATCGACAGCATGGTAAATGTCCAGCAGGGCGGAGTGGTCTGTGTTGAGATTCTTGCAGACTTTCGGATGAATGCACGAGGGACGCTTGCACTGGTGGCAAAGGTCGAGGTTCTTGCCGTGCATGGCGTACATGTTGGCAGAGGGTCCGCCGAGGTCACTCAGATAGCCCTTGAAATCGGACAGTTGGCTGATGGCCTTGACCTCGCGCAGGATGCTTTCCTTGCTGCGTGAGGTGATGAACTTACCCTGATGGGCGGAAATGGTACAGAAGGCGCAACCTCCGAAACAGCCACGATGGAGACAGACGGAGAACTTAATCATCTCGTAGGCGGGGATGCGCTTGCCTTTGTATTTAGGGTGGGGCAGACGTGTGTAAGGAAGGTCAAAGGAGTGGTCAAGTTCGTCCTGCGTCAGCGGCTGATAGGGAGGGTTGACGACAGCATAACGGCCATCGACCTCCTGAATGATGCGCTGGGCGGCATATTTGTTCGACTCCTCCTCGATGTGACGGAAGTTCTCGGCTTGGGCACGTTTGTTACGGAGGCATTCCTCGTGGCTATGGAGCACGATGTCGTTGGAACGGATGCCTCCTGGTATTTCATTTTTCTGCAAGAGGGACACTGTCTGTTTCTGAGGAAATCGTGCCATGAGATTGCGGAACATTTTCACGTCAATCTCGCAGTCTTGCTCCATCAACAGCTGTGCCAGCGAGATCATCGGCTTCTCCCCCATACCGTAGATCAGCAGATCGGCGCCTGAAGGATGCAGAATGGTGGGCATGAGGCGGTCTTGCCAGTAGTCGTAATGAGTGAGGCGGCGCAGACTGGCCTCGATGCCGCCAATGACGACGGGCACATCAGGGTATAGTTCCTTGAGAATACGCGTATAAACAATGGTGGGATATTCAGGACGTAGGTCGTGACGGCCATCAGGCGAATAGGCATCCTCAGAACGCAGTCGCTTGTTGGCTGTGTATTTGTTCACCATCGAATCCATCGCTCCGGGGGCAATGCCAAAGAAGAGGCGGGGACGTCCGAGTTTCTTGAAATCACGAAAATCGCCATGCCAATCGGGTTGAGGAACGATAGCCACCTTCAGCCCTTCTGCCTCAAGAATGCGACCGATGACCGCCGCGGCAAACGAGGGGTGGTCAACGTAGGCGTCGGCGGAGAAGAGGATGACATCGAGCGTGTCCCAGCCGAGGCGTTCAAGTTCTTTTTTCGTTGTGGGGAGGAAGGGCATCGTCATTGACAATTGGTGTATGAGAATCACCCAGCGCGTGGGCTGGCTATTCGAGGAAAGTGAGGAAGGCTTTGGCGAGAGCGTTGAGTTTCTTGCGGTCGGTAATGCTTTCGAGCGGGAAACCAAGACGAACGAAACGTTGCTGTTGAGCAATGGCGGCACAGTTGCCGTTATTGTAGGTGAGGATGGCAAAGGCCTGGCCTGATGGAGCCAACACCGACGGAGCTGGCACGCAGTAACTCTCAGGATTCATGCCTCGGTAGATGTCGAAGGTGAGTCCGCAGCCGGTTATGGTTGAGCGTTGAGAATTGAGCGTTGGGAGTTTGCCTGCGATGGTACCGCCTATGGTTGGACAGCCAGCATTGGCAGCACTCATCAACACCTTGCCGCCATTGTTGTAATATTGTTCAACGAGGGTGTTGGTGCGGCTGTTGAACTGCTTTTGTGTGCCATAGATAAGATCGATGATGGGGTAGTCGGAGAGTGATACTTTTCCCTCAAGGAGAGATTGCTCGCTGCAGGAGGTGAAGGAGTGGTTGCCGCTGAGCATGATGGCGCGACCATGGATGACAGGATAATCGAAGGTGTTGCCCATCATCAGTTGTCCTTCCAGTTCCATGCCGCTCATGCCCAATCCGTCAGAGGCCTCGCTGCCAGCCTTCGAACGGTCGAAGTAACGCTGTCTGCCACAGAAACCTGTGTAGGCTCCATACGGTACGCCGGGGTCGGCATCGAGGTCGAATCCGCAGGTGGTCGTGGTGTTGATGACTTGCGGACCTTCCAGTCTAGTGAAGGCATTGACCACCAGCACGGTTCCCTTGTTCTGCGAGGAGATGCCACAGGAAAGAATCTCAGAGGGGAAACTTTCGCCGCCCTCGTTGACCGCTGTGATTTTGAAGGAATAAACCTCGTCTGGATTTAGTTCGATCGTGTGGGATGTTCCCTTGACGATGACACCACTGTCGAAGCCTTGATAGTTGCGACGGGTATAGAGGACATACTCCTTGGGTTTGGCTGTCGGTTCGAGTGGATCATCCACGGGAGACCAAGAGAGAGTGGCGGTATGCTTCTGTTCGTTCAGCGTGATGGCGAAGTTCTCCACAGGCAGTGGCTGAATGACATAATCGCGCTGATAGAGCGTGGCGATATACTTCACGATGGTCTTATAGACGGAGCGCGAAAGGTCGAACTTGAAGTGTGGGTCGTAAGCCATTCGCATGTCGGCGAAGTTCTGATGGGAGAGCATTTCGAGGATGCAGGCGGGAGGCATCGGAGCGCGAGCCTCACCATAGTTGCGGTTCCAGAGTTGGCGAACCTGCCAATTGTATTTCTTCAGGTCGATGGTGAAGTTGGTGAGGAACATGCTGATGAGGTCGCGGGACACATATCTGTCCATACCTGCACCTGTCTTGCCTTCGTTGAAGTCGGTCATATAGACACCCAACGATCCGACAAAAGCATCGTCCGTCTTCACACCGGCATCAGTGTGGAAGGCGACGGAGATGTCCAGCGGAACCCTCAGCCCATCCTCACGCTTGGGGTTGTAGATGGAGCCGCCTGACAGATAGTTGATGGCGGCCGAACGGGCATTGATGTCGTTGTTGTAGTCGTTGTTGCCGAATGGCTCGGTGTGAATCTTGTATGGGAATCCGTACCATTGCACGCTGTACTTGGCGGCTTCAGCCCATCGTGGCAAGCCTGAGGGCTGCACTCTGCCGTTATGTCCTTCGGGTACGATGTTGCCCATACCACCTCCGAAGCGTACGGCATCCGCGCTGACCACTCCCTTGTGGCGGCTGTGATTGGATAGCGACACCATGCCGTAGTTGTGTTCTCCCTCGTCAAATTCGAAGGTACCGAGATACACCCAGGTGCCGCCGCCCATCTGCTGGTTCACCTTGAACTGGGTGGTGCCGCCTTTGTGATAGACGGTGTAAGTGGCGTCATCCACTGCATCCTGACGGGTGGGGTAGGTCACATAGACGGCGTATTTTCCTTCCTCTGGGATGTTGGGAATCCATTGAGCCAATCCCTCTTCCTTAGGTGATGAGACAGTGGGCACATAGCGGGCACTTCCGTCGGTGAAAGGCGAGTCGCACGACTCATACACTTCCTTGTATTGCGCAAATCCGTGCTCATTGGTGGTCTGCCATTTGATGCTCTTCTGCTTGCGGCGGAAGGACTCGAGGTAGGTTCCACCTTTATGTGGCTGGTCATTATCGACGATGACCTCGTAGGTCTGGTAATCGCGTTCGCGGGGTGTGAAGACGACGGCGCCGGCATTCTGGAGCATGGGGATGATGAAGGGGACGACGAATGTCTGGGAGAAGAGGTCTTCGGTGGTGCAGAAGAGTCGGGGACGTTGCCAATACCAATCGTCCTTCTCCAGACGGTAATAGCGTCCGTGACTTTGCCACAAGGCGATGTGATTGCCCTCCAAACCTTTCTCTGGCGTGTAGGGGCGGGAGATGTTCTTCACCCACGGCTCGCCATCGTAGGTGTCGCTCAACAGTCTCGACGCATCTTTCTTCCCTTTTCTAAGGAAGTTGGGGACAAGATCCTCGATGGCTCGTCCGTCGGTTTCCACGACGACATCGTAATTTCTCTGCGTGACAGACAGGAAGGAGCGAATGTCCTTATAGACTCTCTCCACCACCTCAGGCGTGAAATGCTGTTCGGGGAAACCGCCGCCCAGCACGATGCGGATGCTTCGGTTATCGTTGTCGATGTCGCACGAGACGACCGTGGAGGGTTTGATGTTGGCATCATACCGTGTATAGTTCTCCGCCCATTCCGTCAGTTGGCTTTGCAGGCTCTGCGAATTGCCGTAGTTGGGCAATGCCAGCAGCAGGATGAGCAGGATATGTCTGATTGTCATTTGTCGAATCTTCATGATTTGAAATTCGTTGTTCCTCTCTTAATGTCCTTTGTAATTGTATTTCTGGAATCCGATCAGTTTGTCGTAGCGCTGTCCGAAGGGGCGGTGATAGACATAGACGTAGTATTCATTCTCCGTCTGATGGAAGTCGCCCTCGCAGGGTCTGGTCTGTCCCACTTCGTCATCCTCTCCCTTATACATATATATATAATTATAGGAGCCCTGCTTCAGGGTGGTCGTCAGTTCATACTGATGGTCGATGAGGTTGTACTCCATCTTGTTGTCCTCCTCCATGCGGTTGTTGGTCAGGTCGCCGAACAGATAGACGTCGCCGCCAGGCACTTTGGGCATCTGCAGGGTGAAATGCGTGATGAAGTAGTCACTTTCCGTGTCGCTGTGGTAGTCCCCTTCGTTGCGCACATAGTAGCGTCCGTTCTGGTCTTCGTCGTACAGATAGTTGATGCGCTGCTCGTCTGTGAAGAGGGTGGCGTCGTAGTAGTCGCCGTTGAACTCCATGTGTTCCACGCGCATGGTGGGGACGTATTGATCCAGAATCTCGAAACGTCTGTATTCGTTGCCGGCGGGGAAGATGAGGGCGCGGTTGTGGTTGAAGACGAGCCTATCCACCTGCATCAGCGTGGGGCGCAAGTCCTCGACGTGGTTGTCCCAGCGATGGTTCTGCGTGACGATGTACTTGAATTCGTTCACGGGATTGCTCACCTGATAGCCTCGGTAGTTCACGGCGAAGTTCACCTGCTGATGTTCCTCGTAGGTGTCGATGTCGGTGTTGGCGGTCACTTCGATGTCCACGCCGACGCGGGGTTCCAGCACCGAGAAGCAGGCCTGCGCCACGGGGTCGTCCTCTCCGTCCTCGAAGATGTTGATGCGGTAGTTGCCCGACACCAGCAGCCTCGTGTTCTCGTTCGGAAGCGTCAGCCAATAGTGGCAATAGCTCATCTCCGTACCCATGGCGGGCTCGTAGTCATCGATGCGCTGTTCGCTGAAGCCAGTCATGTACTCGCTGGTCAGCAGGTCGCTCTCCGTCCAGTCGGCATTGCAGTGGGTGATGGTGTAGGTGTATCGCTGATACTGCGCTTGCAGGTCGTCGAAGCTCACCTCCACGCCATGCCCGCGGCTCAGCAGCACGACCGGCGGCGCGCCCCATTGTCCGTCCACCTTCACCTGCAGCGTCTTGATGCGGGGTGAGAAGCAGATGTTCTCCTGAGCGTGGACTCCCAGTCCCAACAGCGGGAGGGCTAAAGCGATGAAACAACGAAGCAGCTTCATTTTCTTAATTAATATTGACGCTCACTTTCCCCTTGATGTCGTTCACGTTGGCACCCACGTTCAGCGTGTAGGTTCCGGCAGTCACCTTCCACTGATGGCCAGTCTCGTCGTAGTAGGCGAGTTCGTTCTTCGGGATGCTGATGCGCAGGGTCTCGCTTTCGCCCGGGTCGAGGACCTTCGTCTTGGCGAAGCCCTTCAGTTCCTTGGCGGAGCGGGGCACGTCACTCTGGGGAGCGGTCATGTACACCTGCACAATCTCCTTGCCGGCCACCTTGCCCGTGTTGGTGACGGTGGTCTCGACGATGATGTTCTCTCCCGACGTCACGGCGGTCGGTTTGCCGTAGGCGAAGGTCGTGTAGCTCAGACCGAAGCCGAAGGGGAAGAGGGGCTTGACGTTCTTGGTGGCGAAGTGGCGGTAGCCGACGAAGATGTCCTCCTTATAATAGACCTGCTTCTTCACGCCCGGGTAGGCTTCGGCGCCGTACTGCACATAGGGATAGTCCTCGTACTTCGCGGCGAAGGTCACGGGCAGTTTGCCGCTCGGGTTGACGACGCCGGTCAGCACATTGGCGAGCGCCGCGCCCGATTCGCTGCCCAGATACCAGCAGTGAACCAGTCCGGCCACATCCTTCAGCCAAGGCATGGCGTAGGGGTTGCCGCCGAAGGTCACCACGATGATGTTCTTCTGAATCTTCGCCAGTTCCGCGATGAGCTCGTTCTGACCGTAGGGCAGGTCATAGCTCTCGCGGTCGCCGTTCTCGCAGTCCTGACGCGTGTTCTTGTTCAGGCCGCCGATGAAGATGATGAGGTCGCTCGACTTCGCGGCCTCCAGCGCCTCCGCCTTCAACTGGGCCTGCTTGGCGGAGTCGATGCGGTCCACGCGGTCATACATGGCGCGGCCAGAGTAGTAGCCAGGGGCGTAGGAGATCATCGTCTCGTAGCAACGCTTCAGCGCGTCCAGCGGCGTGTCGTCGCGTAGGGTCTTCAGTTCCGACGAGCCGCCGCCCTTGGTCAGGGAGCGCGTGGCGTTCTCGCCCACCACGAGGATGTTGTGGTACTTCGCGTTCTTCATCGGGTTCAGCGGCAGGATGTTCTTCTCGTTCTTCAGCAGCACGATGCCCTCCTCGCCAATCTGGCGGCACACCTCGTAGTGAGCCTCCGAGCACTGGCTGCCGATGACCTTCTTCGGATTCATCGACGTGCGGAAGATGGTTCTCAGCACGCGGCTCGCCTTCTCGTCCAGCACCGACATGGGCACCTTGCCCTCCGTGATGAGCTGCTCGAACGGGTTGCCCAGATAGTAGTCGTCGTAGCCGAAGGCGCTCTCACGCACCTTGCCGTCGGTGTAGGTGCCCATCTCGATGTCCAGACCGCCCAGCGCGGCCTCCATCGTGTTCGTCGTGCCGCCCCAGTCGCTGACGAGCGCGCCGTCCCAGCCCCATTCCTTCTTCAGGATGCCGTTCAGCAGTTCGTCGTTGTGGCAGCAGTGCACGCCCTTCCACATGTTGTACGAGCCCATGATCGTATAGACATGCGCCTGCTCCACAGCCTTCTGGAACGGGCGCAGATAAATCTCCCTCATCGCGCGGTCCGACACGTTCACGTTCACGGCGAAGCGGTCGGTCTCCTGGTCGTTCAGCACGAAATGCTTCAGACAGCACGCCACGCCGTTCGCCTGAGCCCCGCGGATGTACGGCACCACCATCTCGCCCGCCAGGAACGGGTCCTCGCCCATGTACTCGAAGGCGCGGCCGTTCAGCGGCGTGCGCTGGATGTTCACGCCCGGACCCAGCATGATGTCCTTGCCGCGGAAGGCGAATTCCTCGCTCACCGCGTTGCCGTAGGCCTGCGACAGGTCGCGGTTCCACGTCGATGCCAGACACGTCAGCGAGGGGAACGCCACGATCGAGTCGTTCGTCCAGCGCGCCGCGTTCCAGGTGTTCCACTCCAGTTCCTCGCGCACCCCGTGGGGGCCGTCGTCCATGTTCAGCTGACGGATGCCGAGCCTCGGCACGCCGGCGCTGGTGAACTTGCTCTGCGCATGCAGCAGCTTGATTTTCTCGTGTGTGGTCATGCGGCTCAGCGCATCCTTCACGCGCTCCTCCAGCGGAGCGTTCGGGTTCAGATAGGTTTGTGCCTCCGCCGTCATGGCGCCCAGAGCCAGCAGCGCGGTCAAGATAAAGGTCTTCTTCATATTGTCGTCGTTTTAGTTTTAACTGATTACGGCGACAAAGTTACGGATAACTCTCCGAACGACCAAATATAATATATATAATGTGGAAAAAGTTTTTCCATTTGCGGAGAAATATTCACCTTTTCCGCAAAACGAGATTGCAAGTGAAAAATGACTTTATTTCAGTGTGACGGTCGTGCCGCGCCCGTCGTAGTTGACGAGGATGCCGTCGGGCATGCCGAAAGTGAAGGGCTTGGGGGCATCGGCGGTGATGAGGACGACGTTGAACTTGCGATTCTTGAGCATGCCGGGGAAGGTGCCGCGGCGGGGAGCGATGGTGAGGGTGCGGGCGGCGTCGTCGTAGCGGATGTCGATGGTGCTGTAGCGGCCGCGCTCGTAGTTGTAGTTGGTGCCCTCGTCCTCGTAGAGCTCGAAGTGGCCGTCGCGCCCGCCGTAGATGTAGAGGTGGATGATGTCGGGGGTCTTCTCGTCGCTCCACTCCATGTCGGGGCCGACGGGGAGGATGGCGCCCTCGGGCACGAAGACGGGGATGCGGTCGTAGGGGGCATCGACGATGAGACGGCGGGGGGAGGGTTGAGAGTTGAGAGTTGAGGATTGAGAGTTGATGACCTTCTGGCCGGTGTAGAGGTCGTACCAGCCGCATTGTCGGGGGAAATAGACGCTGCGGCTGCGGGCTTTGTACTGGCTGACGGGGCAGGCCATGAGGGAGGGACCGAACATCCACTGGTCCTTGATGTCGAGGACGTCGGGGTCGCCGTTGAAGTCCATGACGAGGGCGCGCATCATGGTGTAGTCGTGGAGGTGTACCCAGCCTGCCATGGAGTAGAGGTAGGGCATGAGGAGGTAGCGGAGGCGGTGGTGGCGGACGATGCTCTGGTAGGCGGGATGGGTGTCGGGGGCGATGTTCCATGCCTCGCGCAGGGGCCACTGACCGTGGGCTCGGTAGATGGGGATGAAGCATCCGAACTGGTCCCAGCGGGTCTGGAGCTCGCGCCACTCCTTGAGGTCTTCGTTCTCCTGTCCGGTCTGGTCGAAGTGCTGCTGGGCGCGCACATAGCGGTTCTCCACGCAGAAGCCGCCGTCGTCCATGCCCCAGAAGGGGAGTCCGGAGAGGCTGTAGTTCATGCCGGCGGTCATCTGGGCGCGCATGTCTTCCCATCGGGTGCCGATGTCGCCGCTCCATGTGGCGGTGGAGTAGCGCTGCTCGCCGGCGAATCCGCTGCGTGTGAGGAGGAAGACGCGCTGGTTGGGGTTGACGGAGCGTTGGCCGTTGTAGATGGCGTCGGCGTTGACGATGCTGTAGGCGTTGAAGTATTCGGTGGAGGTGCCGAGGGCGGTGGCGCCGCAGAGGGCCTTGCGGTACCACATCGGGGTGCAGTCGCGCACGTTGGGCTCGGAGGCGTCCATCCACCAGGCGTCGATCATGGAGTTGGGAGTTGAGAGTTGAGAGTTGATAGTTGAGGGCTTGCCTGAGAGGCCGGTGTAGAGGTGCTCGTCCATCTGCTTCCAGAAGAGTTTGCGGGCGCCCTCGGAATAGGCGTCGTAGAAGGAGCCGACGTAGCCGGGACCCACCCAGTCGCGGATGTTGTCCCTGACGGCCTGCTGGTACATCCAGCCCTTGCTGTCGAGTTCCTTGTAGTGGTCGGTGTTGCAGTAGAACTTGGGCCAGACGCTGATCATGAAGCGTCCGTTCATGGCATGGACGTCGTCGAGCATCCGCTGGGGGTCGGGGAACCGCGCCGCCTCAAACTCGTGGCTGCCCCACTGGTCTTCCTTCCAATAGTTCCAGTCCTGCACGATGTTGTCGATGGGGATGTGCCGCTTCCTGAACTCCGCCAGGGTCTCGGTCAGCTCGTCCTGCGTCTTGTAGCGCTCGCGGCTCTGCCAGAAGCCCAGCACCCACTTGGGATAGACGGGCGCCTTGCCGGTCAGGGTGCGGTAGCCGCTGATGACCTCGTCGAGATTGGCTCCGGCGATGAAGTAGTAGTCCATGTCCTTGGCCATCTCGCTCCAGATGCTCAGCTTCCCCTGCTCGTCGGCAGAGCGCGGAGAGGCCACGCGCAGTCCGCAGTAACTGACGCTGCCGTCGGGCTGCCACTCGATGCGGAGCTGGTTCTTCTCGCCCTGGTGCAGGGGCACGGTGAACTTGTAGGCATTGGGATTCCACGCCGTGCGCCATCGCTCCGGCACGACCTCCTTGCCGCCCATATATACCTTGATATATCCAGCGTAATAAAGGATGAACTGGTAGTCGCTCGTCTCGGGCGCCTCGATGAAGCCTTCATAGACGACCTTGGCGCCCTCCAGCCTGAAGCCCTTGGGCAGGTTCTGGATGCCGCCCTTGTCGGTCTTGCCGATTTCGGAGTCGTCGGGCAGGGCATATTCGAAATAGAGGGAATCCTCGTCACGCACGAACTGTCGGCCGCTCCGGTCGGTGTAAGTGCCCGTCAGATGCCCCTCCTTGCCCTGCTTGTCGTAGAGAAGGAACGCGCGGTTCAGCTGGAGGTAGTCGTCTGGATTGCCGAATCGGCAGTAGGAATAGCTGTCCCACAAGATGCCGTAGTTCCTGTTCGACACGACGAACGGCACCGCCACCTTCGTGTTGTACTGAAACAGATCCTCGTTCTTCCCCTTCATGTTCAGCTCCTCCGATTGGTGCTGCCCGAGTCCGTAGAACGCCTCGTCAGCCGGACTCTCGAACGTCAGCCGCCACGTCAGTCCACGTCTTTGCTCCTCAGTCGGATGTCCGCTGCCGAGTTCCCTGTCCGGCACACGGAACGGCTTGAACGTCTTTCCCGTTTCCTCCTCTTGCAGCAGCGTCTTCCCCGATGCGTCGAGGAACGCCACTCGTCCATTCCGCTTGTCCACCACCGCCGTCACCTTCGCGGCCTTCACCCTGACGCTCCAGGCATCCTCCTCCACCGTGAACATCGGCTTCGCCTTCTGTTCCACAATCATCAGACTCCGCTGCTTCTCCGGCAACGCCTCTTCCGACGTCGCCCTCACCCGAATGATTCCGTCGGCCATCACCTGCAGCCGCACCACACGCGCCTCGCCCCCATCAGGACGAACCGTCACAAATGCCCCTTGCCGTTCCACCTGCGCGGCTTGACCAGCCAGTGTGAACCACAAGGGGACAAAAAGTAGAAGAAAACGTTTCATGCTTGTTGAGTCCTTTAACTTCCCTTCCTTTCCTATAATCTATTACTTCAGGTCTTCCAACCAGTCGGCACTGCTTGCGTCGCTTGGCATGCGCCAGTCGCCGCGAGGCGAGAGGCTGACAGAACCGACCTTCGGACCGTCGGGCAGGCAGGAGCGCTTGAACTGCTGATTGAAGAAGCGGCGGCAGAAGGTCTTGAGCCACTTCTCGATGGTCTCCTCGTCGTAGGTGCCGACGGGCATACCGGTCTCTGGCGTTTCTGTGTAGGTCTGCTTGATGAAGGCCTGCTTGGCAAGGTAGAGTATCTTGGCGGGACGGAATCCGAGGCGCAGGAAGTTGTAGAGGAAGAAGTCATGCAGCTCGTAAGGTCCCACGAGGTCTTCGGTCTTCTGCAGGATGGTTCCGTCGATGTCGGCAGGGATGAGCTCGGGCGAGATGGGGGTCTCGATGATGTCGAGCAGCGTGGTCTTCGAGTCCTCATCGACGCTGGTCAGCGCCACCCACTTGACGAGGTGCTTCACTAAGGTCTTGGGGATGGAGCAGTTGACGCCATACATGGACATGTGGTCGGCGTTGTAGGTACACCATCCAAGAGCGAGTTCGCTGAGGTCGCCGGTGCCGATGACGAATCCGTTGCACTGGTTGGCGACGTCCATGAGAATTTGGGTGCGTTCGCGGGCCTGGCAGTTCTCGTAGGTGACGTCGTGGTTGTTGAGGTCATGGCCGATGTCGAGGAAGTGGCGGATGCATGCTTCCTTGATGCTGATCTCCTTGATGGTGATGTCGAGCGACTTCATCAGCGCCATGGCATTGTGGTAGGTGCGGTCAGTGGTGCCGAAGCCAGGCATGGTGATGCCGATGACTTCCTTGCGCGGACGCTTGAGCAGATCCATCGTCTTGACGCACACGAGCAGGGCGAGGGTGGAGTCGAGCCCGCCGCTGATGCCGATGACGATGCTGCGTGCGCCGGTGTGGACGATGCGCTTGGCCAGCGCCGAGGTCTGGATGGAGAAAATCTCCTTGCAGCGATCGTCGAGCTCAGGACCCTGGGGCACGAAGGGGTGGGGGTTGATCCATCGCGTGAGTTCGAAGTCATAAGATGGATTGACCGTCTGGCTCTGCACGTGAACCGTGGTGAGCTGTGGGCTGGCGTTGGCAAGCTGCGAACAGATTCGGGTGTTCTCTCCGAAAGTGGTGTTGTGGCGCCGTTCGGTGAGGAGCCTCTCGGTGTCAATCTCGCTGATGACCATCTGCGGCTCAAGGCTGAAGCGTTGGCTGCGGGCGACGAGGCTGCCGTTTTCGTAGATGAGGGCGTTGCCAGCGAAGACAACGTCTTGGGTGCTCTCGCCGAATCCGCAGGAACTATAGACATAACCAGCGATGCAACGTGCGCTCTGCTGACTGATGAGCGAGAGGAGATATTGGTTCTTGCCGATGAGCTCGTTGGATGCGCTCAGGTTGAAGATGATCTCGGCGCCCTTCATCGCCAGTTCGCTGCTTGGTGGCACGGGTGCCCAGAGGTCTTCGCAAATCTCGATGGCGAAGCAGGTCTTCTGGGTGTGGAAGAGAATGTTACATCCAAAGGGAACCGTCTGTGCGCAGAGGTGAACCTGTCGAGCGTCAGCGGCTGTGGATGGGGCGAACCAGCGCTGCTCGTAGAATTCTTTGTAGTTGGGCAGGAAGGTCTTGGGTACGACGCCGAGCATCTTGCCGCCCTGCACAACGATAGCGCAGTTCATCAAAAGACCGCTCACCATGACGGGCATACCGACGATGGCGATAATCTGCAACGACCGAGTGAAGTCGAGAAGCTTGAAGAGGCTCTCCTCGCACTTTTCGAGCAGTAGCTGCTGACCGAAGAGATCCTGGCAGCTGTAGCCGCTGATGCAGAGTTCTGGAAACACGATAATCTCAACACCCTTGCCTTCGGCCTGCACGATGAGGCTTTCAATCTGCTGGATGTTGTACGAGCAGTCAGCAACTTTCAGAGAGGGAATGGCTGATGCAACTTTGACAAAACCGTAATTCATATTGTTTGTTTTTTTGATTGATCTTATTGATTTTCTAGGTCTCCTAGGTCTCCTAGGATTTCTAGGTCTTCTAGGATTTCTAGGACTTCTAGGATTTCTAGGACTTATAGGTCTTATTGGACTGTGATATTAGCGGTGGCAGGTTTGAGGCCTTGGGCAGTCACATGCACCTTGGCGCTGCCGGATTTGCCATTGCTCTGGATGCCGATGACGAGTTGGCCGTGGAAGGCTTTCATCGTGGGTTCTGTGAAGACTTCGAGGCTGGTCGCGTCGCCATTGCAGATGCCCTTGAACGTGGCGGCACCGGTCACTTCCACTTCAATCTGGTTGCTGGCATAGGGCACGAGATTGCCGTCCTTGTCGAGGATGCTGACAGTGATGAAGGTCATGTCCTCGCCGTCGGCCTTGAGGGGCTTGATTTCTGCGCCCAGGTCGCCTGTCAGTTTGATTTGCGATGCAGCTCCTGCAGTTCTGATGCGCTCTGTGCCGACTTCCCGTCCTTGTTGATCATAGACCACAACCTTGATTTCGCCTGGCTCGTACTTGACGTTGTTCCATCGCAGACGGTAGCGGTCGATGGCAGGGTCATTGACGTCAGAAATCCGTCCTTCCTTGCCGGCGCCCTTGTGCACGTCGGTCCTCTTCGTTATCTTGCCCTGAGACTTGCCGTTCACGAAGAGTTCGGCAGTAGGGTAGTTCGTGTAGCAATACACGGGCGTCACTTCTCCCTCGCGACCAGGGAATGTCCAGTGGGGTACCAGATGAATGGTCTTTTCATCTTGGTTCCAATGGGAGCGGTAGAGATAGTAACGGTCTTTGGGTAGTCCCGCAAGGTCGAAGATGCCGAAATAGGAGGAACGGCTGGGCCAGTATTCATCGTAGGGAGTGGGTTCGCCAAGATAGTCGAAGCCTGTCCAGACGAACTCTCCAATCACCCAATCCTTGTCCTCTTGCAGGAGCCAGTCCTCTTCGGGTACATTTGACCACCAGCAGGCTTCCATGTCATAGCTGGAGCATTGCCCGTCGTCGTACGCCTTGCCATCAAGACGCTCTACTGGAAATTTATACACTCCACGGGAGGAAACGGTGGATGCCGTCTCACTGCCGAGCACGAATCCGTGACGCAGTTTCTCGTAGGCGGCTTCGTATCGGTGGGTGCGGTAGTTGATGCCTGGAATGTCGAGCACCTGTGCAAAACCTGAGGAGATGGCATTGTCGATGCGGTCCATACCCGACGTGACAGGACGGGTAGGGTCGAGGAAGTGAACAAAGTTCTGCATCTCCCGCGACATACGGTTACCCTCTTTGGCTCCCTGTTCAGAAATCTCATTGCCGATGGACCACATCACGATGGAGGGGTGAAGACGATGAGCCATGACAAGGTTATGGAGGTCGCGCAGCCACCAATTCTTATAGAAACGACTGTAGCCGTTCTTGCATTTAGGCCATTGCCACATGTCGAAACTCTCTGCCATCACCATCATGCCGAGGGAGTCATAGACTTCCATCTGCATCTGTGAGGGTGTGTTGTGAGAGGTACGGATGGCGTCACATCCCATGCTCTTCAGCAGTTCCACCTGACGGATGAGGGCTGCCTTGTTGACAGCAGTGCCAATCATGCCGAGGTCATGATGCAGACAGACGCCTTTGATTTTCCGGGCTTCTCCATTCAGCATGAAACAGCCATTCTCTCCCGACACCTCCACTGTCCTGATGCCGTACTTCACAGTCTTTGTGTCAAGCACATCTCCTTTGCCGCCATCTGCGATGATACTGACGGTGAGGTCGTAGAGTAGGGGGTGTTCGGGTGACCAGCATTCCACATCTTCCAGAGATATTTCAGCCGCCGCATGAGCGTCTGCAGGCGTATCGAAGTACTCAAGATTCATCTCCTTTATATTTCCGTTTGATGTGAACCAGCGTGCAGTAGTAGGGACCACTGGCGTGACGTCGATGGTTTTGTCTTGTGTGGAGAACCGGACGATGCAGTTTCTTCCATCTGCAATGTCAGCCGACAACGCAATGGTGGCTTCCTGCGTTTTCCCATTCCATTGTTTCGTCTCTACATTGATGCCCCAATCGAGGATGTGGGACGTGCCTGTCTGAATCAGGGTGACAGGGCGGTACAGACCTGCTCCGGGATACCAGCGGCTACTTTCCTCCACATTCTTCAGATGCACGGCGAGGGTGTTGGCCGTATCGTCACCGTTCACTACGCCAGTGATGTCGATATTGAAAGGTGTGTAGCCGTACTTCCATTCGCCGACCTTCATACCGTTGACATAGACTTCCGGCTCTGCCATTGCTCCGTCGAAGTTGAGGACAGCGCGCTGCGTGTTCTTGTCAACTTTGAAAGTGGTGCGGTACCAACCTTCGCCAATCCAAGGTAAAGAGCCCGAACGCCCGGTCTTCTCAGTAGCGGTTTTCTCACCGTTCTGCTCGATGGCAACAGTCTGCTTGTCGATTTCCTTGTCGAAGGGACCGCTGATTGCCCAGTCGTGAGGAACTTGCACCATCTGCCACTTACTGTCATTGAAGCCCACTTCCGACGGAGCCATCGCATCGAGTCCTTCGCCGCGTGAAAACCTCCACCCATCGCGCAGAACCGTCTCCTTGCGCTGGGCTGTGGCGGTGAGTGTCGTGCAGAGCATTCCCAGCAACAACAATCCCTTGAATATGTTTAGATAGTTAGTCATCTTATTATCTCTTAATACCTCTTTCGTTCAGCGCTCTCACATAACGAGCCGCATTGCGCTGGTGCTCGCCATACGAGACGGCATAATTGTGGGTGCCTGAGAAATCTTCCTTGGCACACATATAGATGTAGTCATTTCGGTCGTGGTTGAGTACAGCGTCGATGCCGGCAATGCTGGGTACGCGGATCGGTCCAGGAGGCAGACCAATATTACGATAGGTGTTGTAAGGGGATTCCACTTTTAGATGTTCGTGCAATACCCTTCGAATGGTGAAGTCGCCCACGGCATAAATAACGGTCGGGTCGCTCTGCAGCGCCATCTGCTTGCGCAGACGATTCATGTAGAGGGCGGCGATGGTTGGTTTCTCGCCGTTGTTGGCAGTCTCACTATCAACGATGGCGGCCAATGTGACGACCTTCTCCTTGGTCATCTCCTGACCCGCATACTGACTAACCTCTTGCAGCTTTGCCGTGCGGTCGGTATTCCAGAAGACCGCGTTCTCCTTCTGCATACGTTCCATCAGTTTAGGAATGCTCACGTCCCAGTACACCTCATAGGTGTTGGGAATGAAGAGTCCTGGCAATGATTCCTTTGTGTAGCCCAGAGATTGTATATTCGTCTCGTTCTGAAGATATTGCAGGATGCTGAGCGAGTCTGCCATCAATTGATGAGCCAGCTTTCCTGCCATCTGATCCATTGTTCGGGTCGATGGCACCACCAGCATGATGGGCTTCTCGTTATGGTTGCGAATGTCGCGGATGTAGTTGAGCATGGTCAGGTCAGGTCTCACTTCATAGCGTCCCGTGCGAATCTTGTCTTTTAGGTTCAACAGTCCCGCATAGAGGTGAAACACACGCATCTCCTCAGGCTTTGCCACTTCTTCCGTTTTTCGAGCGATGGAGTCCACCGTGTCGTCTTCGTCGATGTAGATATAAACGGGTCCGGCTACTTCGAATCCGCTTCTATATACCCACCATACTCCGGCGCCTGCAGCCGCCATTAGGCACAGCAGCACCCATATCCATCCAGTACTTTTCTTCTTTGTCATTGCTACATATATTATATAATGTGGCGGCAAAGGTAATGATTTTAAGTGAAAAAGTGAGAAACTTTTCACATTTATTCGTACCTTTGCACAAAATTCTTAGGCTTATGGCAAATTTAGTAGCTATCGTGGGGCGTCCCAATGTGGGAAAATCGACCCTGTTCAATAGGTTGACGAAGACTCGTCATGCGATTGTAAGTGACGAGGCGGGCACGACACGTGACCGTCAATATGGCAAGTGCGAGTGGGGGAACAAGGAGTTCTCCGTCGTGGATACTGGTGGATGGGTGGTCAACTCAGACGATGTGTTTGAGGAGGAAATCCGTCGTCAGGTGCTCATCGCCATCGAGGAGTGTGACGTGATTCTGTTTATGGTGGACGTTCGGACAGGTGTGACGGACTTGGATATGGAAGTGGCTGAAATCCTGAGACGGAGCAAGTTGCCAGTATTTGTTGTGGCGAATAAGGTGGACAGCAATGAATATCGTTATGACGCTGCTGAGTTCTACAGTCTGGGTCTGGGCGATCCGTATTGCATCAGTTCGCTGACGGGTTCAGGAACGGGTGACCTCTTGGATGCTGTGGTGGGGAGTTTCACCAAGGAGATGAAGGAGGTGATAGAAGAGGACATCCCAAGAATTGCTGTCGTCGGTCGTCCGAATGCGGGCAAGTCAAGTATCATCAACGCTTTTCTGGATGACAACCGTAATGTGGTGACGGACATCGCTGGCACTACACGTGATTCCATCTATACGAAGTACGAGAAGTTTGGCTTCAATTTCTACTTGGTCGATACAGCTGGTATCCGCAAGAAGAATAAGGTGACGGAAGACTTGGAGTATTATTCGGTGATGAGGAGCATCCGCGCCATTGAAAATTCGGATGTGTGCGTGCTGATGGTGGATGCCACCAGAGGCATTGAAGGTCAGGATATTAACATCTTCCAGCTGATTCAGAAGAACCAGAAAGGTCTGGTGGTTGTGGTGAATAAATGGGACTTGGTGGAGGACAAGTCGAACGAGGCCATCCGCTTCTTCGAGAGGGCCATCCGTGACCGTTTCGCACCCTTCACGGACTTCACCATCATCTTTGCGTCGGCAGTCACGAAACAACGTATCTTCAAGGTGCTGGAAGAGGCTCAAAAGGCATACCAATCGCGTACCAACAAGGTATCCACAGCCAAGCTGAATGAGGTGATGCTGCCCATCATTGAGGCGACACCGCCACCATCGTTGAAGGGTAAGTACATCAAGATCAAGTACGTGATGCAGATTCCTGACACGAGGGTTCCATCGTTCGTGTTCTATGCCAACCTCCCGCAGTATGTGAAGGAGCCTTATAAGCGGTTCTTGGAGAACCAGATACGTGATCACTGGAACTTCAAAGGAACACCCATTAACGTGTACATCAGGCAGAAGTAATAGTTTAGAGTTTAGGGTTTAGTGTTTAGAGCTAAGTATTGATGATTAATCAGATGATTGTAAGGTCGTTATATCGTTGTATTCCAGCTTTGTGTTTGGTGCTGTTTCTGGTGTCTTGCGAGGAAAAGGAGCGTAAGCCAGAGAATACGTTGAAGGAGGCGTTGGAGGCGTTGGAAAGGAACGACCACGATGGCTACCTGAAGCACGTGGATATGGGTGATGATATGGATGCCGCCAAGACTGCATACATGAAGGATGCGCTCCGTCAGCATGTGGGGTGGCGACGTTCAGAACGTGCTGCCGTGCTCTCCATCGATATGATTGATGCCCAGATGAATGGCGACAGCATCTGCACTGTATATTACCAATATTCCTTTGCTGACGGCACCAAGGAAGTGGGTGCGCAGAAGATGGTGCGGCACGGTCAGGAATGGAAACTCAGATTAAGAAATTGAAACTAAAAACTAAAAATTAAAAACTAAAAGTGAAAATAACTCGCCATACGGACAGGAAGGGTAACTTATACTTTTAGTTTTTAGTTTTTAACTTTTAACTTATATATGAGCAGTAACAAGAACGTATTTGCATCGAAGGTGGGAGCCATCTTGGCGGCGGCAGGAAGTGCTGTCGGCTTGGGAAACGTGTGGCGCTTCCCTACGGAGACGGGTGCCAATGGCGGTGCGGCGTTCATCCTCATTTATGTGCTCTTCATGCTGGTGTTGGGTGTGCCCATCATGGTGACGGAGTTCGCCATCGGTCGGCATGGTGGTAAGGATGTCACCCATGCTTTCGAGAAGATGAGTGGTGGCAAACGAGGTTGGCGATGGATGGGACTTGTCCCTGTGGTCAGCGGTTTCCTCGTGCTCAGCTACTATGCTGTGGTGGCAGGCTGGACACTCTACTATGCCTACGAAGCACTCATCGGCGGCTTTGCTGGCAAGACTTCTGAGGCGTTCACGAACGACTTCCAGACCTTCTCATCCGATTCCTTGCAACCTGTTTTCTGGATGGCCATCATCATTGCGCTGACGTGCGGCATCGTTGCTCTTGGCGTACAGAAGGGCATCGAACGAGGTGCGAAGATCATGATGCCCCTCCTCTTTGTTTTCATCCTTGTGCTGGTGGCGTGTTCATTGTCGTTGCCTGATGCAGGCAAGGGACTTACATTCCTCTTCATGCCCGACTTCTCCAAAGTCACCAGTTCCGTCATCCTCAGTGCGATGGGGCAAGCGTTCTTCTCGCTCAGCGTGGGTTTGGGTTGCCTCTGCACCTATGCTTGCTACTTCCGCAAGGACATCGACTTGATGAAGGATGGTTTGAGTGTGGCGAGCATCGACACATTGGTGGCGTTACTTAGCGGACTCATCATCTTCCCCGCAGTCTATTCCATCTCAGGTTTGAGTCCTGATGCAGGTCCCTCGCTGGTGTTCATCACCTTGCCAAACGTCTTCCAGCAGGTCTTTGGCAACCTTCCTTGGCTTGCCTACATTTTCTCCCTCATCTTCTACCTGTTGCTCGTGATGGCAGCCCTGACCAGCAGTATCTCCATGCTGGAGATGTCCGCAGCCTATTTCCACAAGAACCTGCGCCTGTCTCGTCCTTTGGCAGCCATCATTGTCAGCGTTGTTTGTCTAATCTTGGGTACCTTCTGCTCATGGTCGTTTGGCGACTGGTCTGAGGTGAAAGTTTTTGGTTTGAACTTCTTCGACCTCTTCGATTTCCTCGTGGCCAAACTCATCATGCCCATTGGCGGCATGCTCATGTGCATCTTCCTTGGTTGGGTCGTCGATGAGAAAGTGCTATGTGCTGAGATGACCAATCACGGCACCATCAAGAGTCCTCTTTATCCCACCTATCGCTTCATCATCCGCTACGTCGCCCCTCTCTGCATCTTCCTCATCTTTGCCAACGAGTTGGGACTGTTCAATTGGTCGTAAATGCACTCAGAAAGTGTGAAATAAATGCATTTTCTGCACGTTTACCTCTTTTTTTATGTTTTTTTACACTTTTCTTTCAAAAAATTTGAGAGATAAATAAATAATGTATATCTTTGGCCATTAATTTGCATGGAATGTGCTAATGCATAACTTAGAAGTGATCATCAATTAAATATTAACTAAATTAACTAAAACATGAAACGAAAACTACTTTTGGCAGCGGTCACCTTATTCGCTGCAGTGTTTATGGGGGGGAGTTCCCTCAAGGCAAAGGAAGACGTAACTGCCACCTATTTGAGGGATGCGGATTTGTCTTCGTTAAACGGATGGGGAAACCCTGGTAGGACTGACTGGAAAACTGACGGTGCAGTCAAAGTGGTGGAATTTTGGAACTGGTCCAACCAGTTTAATTTTTCGCAAAAAGCTCAACTCCCTGCTGGTTATTACCGACTTGCGGTAAACGCTTTCTATCGTAATGGTTCTGGTGGTGATGGAACCAACGATAACATGGCTTGGATTTTTGCAGGTGAGAAGACTCAAAACGTTATAGCGTTGAACAGTATGAGTGATTTGTCTGGGTATGCAGGCTCAAACGATTTATACCGTGCTGCGACAGCTTTTTCACAAGGTAAATTTTCTAACGAGTTCGACTTCACCGTTACAGGAGAAGGAACAACTGAAGTGGAAATAGGTTTCAGAGGAACATGTCCTGGCGCAGGTTGGTGTATCCTTGGTCCTGTAACTCTTTGGCAATATACGGTAGAGGATTATTTGGGTGATTATCGTGACAAAGTTAGTGAGGCAAAGTCATTGTATGAAAAGCCTATGAACGCCACGGTTCTTAGTAACCTGAAGGCTGCTGTTGTGGAAGAATCTACATTATCAACTCCAGATGATGTGTTTAGTGCGATTGATGCTTTGAGACCTGCTATCAGTGATGCGAACACTTCTGTTGCCAACTATGCTCAGGCAAAGGCAATCCTTGATGCTGCTAATATATACGACGCTGCAGGTCAGGCCAGCTATGCCGCAGACGAGACTATTGCAGCTATTCAAGCCGCATACAATGACGGTTCTTTGATTGCTGTCACTGACGAGCAGAAAGCTGCGGCACAGACAGCATTTTTAACAGCCTGCAAGGCTCAGACTCAGCCTGCTGATGGTTGCAATATGACTGCGTATATTCAGAATTGGGATTTTCTCAATTGTGAAAATGGTAATTTCCCTGGATGGATAATTTCCACTACGGCAGGTTATGCAAAGAAATTCAACGATACCGCAGTGGAATACTGGAACGAGTTTGCAGCTAATGGTGGATTTGACTTTTATCAGAATGTGACAGACTTGCCTACGGGTGTTTACATTGTTCAGGCCTTGATGTGGAACTCTACAGATAATGAGGTTGGTGCAGCTGGCGTAAATGGTGAATGTGGCGCATACGGAAAGAGTTCAAGTTCTGATGAGTTTGCTCCTGTAACTGTTGACACGAGAGATGATGGAAAGGCTGTGTATGCCACAGGAGAAATTGCAGTTATTGATGGAGCACTTCGCTTAGGCGTGAAAAACAGGGCAACAATGGGTGGTCGTTGGTTTGGTGTAGATGGGATACAACTTTTCTATGCCCGCCAGTTGAGTGCAGAAGAGCTGGAAGTAATTGCAGGGGAAACGGCCGTGAAGGTTTACAATGAGGCACTTGCTGCTGCTCAGGCTGTAGTTGAGGGTAGTATTCCGACAAAGGCTTATACGAATTTGAATGATGTAATCACTACCAATACATTGACTGAGGGTACATCAGCCGAGTATAATAAAGCTGCTGTGGCTCTTAATAATGCAGCTGATTTAGCAAATTCACTTGTTGACCCTTATGCTGCATGGAAGGATATGAAGACTCAAGCAGAGGCTCTTGCAGCCGTTCACAATAACAATGCAAGTGCTAACCAAACACTTCTTGCAGCCATCAGTGATCAGGATGACGCTGTAGAGGCTGCGACGATTGCTAGTGATATTGAAGGCGCTATTTCTACATTGAAGGATGCGATGGTAACTTACGTTGGTGTTGCAGAACCAACTAAGGGTGAATGCTTCGACCTTACCTTCATGCTTGTGAATCCACACTTTACAGAGGGCGACACCTACCAAGCTACTGGTTGGACTCTCGAGAGCGGTCAAATTACAGAACATCGTGTTGAGACTCATAACTTTGAGTCATGGCATAATTACTTTAATCTCAGCCAGACAATCCCTAATCTGCCTAAGGGTACGTACAAGGTGACGCTTCAAGGCTTCGCCCGTCATGATGAGAATGGTCCTACTGATAAGACGCGTCTCTATTGTGGCCCTATGACCCAAGTGATCAAGAACATTAAGGATGAATACAGCGAAACGCCTTTCTTCTATTCTCCTATGGAAGGTACATATTGTCCATTCCAGAATGGTTATATGGAAAAAAACTATGACACTGCCTACGAACTTGGGGGAACGACCGTTTATCAACCCAATGGCATGACAGGTTCTTGCTACTACTTCCAAGCAACGAACCCTGTTACCGAGCAGCCATTCTACATTAACGAGGTGAAAACTGTGCTTGATGCGCCTGGTGATTTGAAAATTGGCTTCAAGTGCGAAACGAACACGGATTGGGTGATTTGGGATAACTTCCACCTCTATTTTTATAGTTCTGCCATCGAGGTGGAAATGGATGAGGATGTGCCACAAACCTTCGATAAGAATCTAGAAAATGCCAACGTGACGCTCAAACGTACTATTAAGGAAGGTCTGAACTCAGTTGTATTGCCATTCAGCATGACTCAGGCAGAAGTGGAAGAATACTTCGGCGAAGGTTCTGTAGTTTACGTGGTGGATGCCTTCGATGATGAGACCTCAACCGTGTTGTTTGAAGAAGTGGACGACATTCAGGCAAATGATCCTTGCATTCAGGCAAATGTTCCTTGTATCCTTAAGGCTACAAAGGCAGGTACATCTTATGAAATTAATGGTCGCCATATTTATGCTGCTGAACCTGTCGTTTCAGACGGCAAACTTAGGTTCATCGGTTCATACGAAAACGTCACGATTCCAAGTAATGAAGGCAACTACATTTTGTATAATGGCGAACTTCTGGCCGTTGACTCGGACAACCCAGAGGATGTGGTGACGATGAAGGGTTATCGTGCATACTTCAAGGTTGTGGATAATGCAGGATCACGTGTTCTTTCAATTCAGCTCGAAGACGAGAAGCCTACAGATATTGCTGAAATCGATAACGAGCAGGTAGAAGACGGCGTTATCTACAACTTGGAAGGTCAGGTTGTTGGTGCTGACTACAAGGGCATTGCTATCATCAACGGCAAGAAGGTGCTGTTGAAGTAATAGCACTCGCTTAGTGACAGTAAAAGATGTTTAATTTAATAAGAATAAGATTATGAAGAAAGTATATATTGCTCCAATCATGGAGATGGCTGATATGGATTCAGCCGAGCTGATTTGTGCTTCCCCACTCAATACGTCAGGTGGTCCCTTCAGCGGCGAGAGTGGCAGCAACAAAGATAAGGGCGCAATAAACGCAGATTCCAGATTTTTTGATCTCGATGACGATTCTGAAAAAGGCGGCATTTGGGATTTCTAAAACCAGATAAATAAACAGAAGAGGAAGCTCTCGCAATCATGCGGGGGCTTCCTCTTTTGTGCCGTAGGGGTACCCTAGGGTTACCGTAGGGTTACCCTTGGGTTGCCTCTGCACCTATGCCTGCTATTTTCACAAGAACCTCCGTCTCTCCCGTCCGCTGGCGGCTGTGGTGGTCAGTGTGGTTTGCTTGGTGTTGGGTATCGTTTCATCATCCGATACATTGCCCCCTTGTGTATCTTCCTAATCTTTGCCAACGAGCTGGATTTGTTTTAAGATAATTTTTTTACCCCCCCCCCCAACATCAAGGAGTGGAGGCTTTGGGGAGTGGTAGAAAATTTTTCTTTTGTCCTCTGAGTCCACTTCGAGGCTGTCCCTTAGGGGTAAAATTTGTTACTATTAAGGCGCGCAAAATTTAAACTTAAGGGTAACAAAATTTTTCCTTCGTGGTGGCCTCTTCCACCTCTTCTTTTGACACTACAAAGGTACAACAAATTTTCAATATATCCAAATAAATGTAGTAAAAAATTCGGAAAATGCCCGAAAAATCAGTTTTTTTGAATAGAGCGTTACAGCGTTACAGTGTTACAGTTGTTTTTTAGGGTTCTCAAACCCTAAAAATACTTCTATATTTATATA
>JAFXVS010000047.1 GCA_017534815.1 Bacteroidaceae bacterium
ACTTAAATAATTAGGAATGAGGAGTGAGGAATGGAATGTTCTGCTATTGAAAAAGATACAATTCCTAATTCCTCACTCCTCATTCCTCACTCAATTCCTAATTCCTCATTCCACATTCCTAATTCCTCATTCAGTATGTACCAGCAGGAGCAGATAAAGCCATACGGCGACGAGGGCACGAAGCGCGAGCAGGTGGAGCAGATGTTCGACAACATCGCCCACTCCTACGACACGCTCAACCACACGCTCAGCTTCGGCGTGGACCGAATCTGGAGGAAAGCCGCCATCGACCATCTGCTCAAGCACAGGGAAAGCACGGATAGCGTACTCGACATTGCCACTGGCACTGGCGACTTCGCTATCCTTGCTTGTGAAAAGCTGCACCCTCAACGCATCGTCGGCTGCGACATCAGCGAGGGGATGATGGAGATTGGACGGAAGAAAGTGGCCGAGCTCGGACTCTCGGACAAAATCACCTTCCGAAACGAAGACTGCGCCCGGATGTCCTTCGCCGACGGTTCGTTCGATGCCGTCATCTCGGCCTTCGCCTTGCGCAACTTCCAGAACCTCGACGAGTGTCTGAAGGAGATGCACCGCGTGCTGGCATCAGACGGGCATCTCTCCGTCGTGGACCTCTGCACGCCCGTGTCCTTCCCCATGAAGCAGCTCTTCTATATATATAAGAAATGTGTGATGCCCGTGCTGGGCAAACTCTTCTCGAAGGACAAGACCGCCTATTCCTACCTGCCCGAGACGATGGACGCCGTGCCCCAAGCGGAACGCATGGCCGCCATCATTGAGCAGGCTGGATTCCACCACGTGAACTTCCGACGCTTGCCCTTCGGCATGTGCATCCTTTATACAGCAGAAAAATGACAACTTACGGACTCATCGGCTATCCCCTCGGACATTCCTTCTCACGCAAGTTCTTCACAGAGAAATTTGAGAAGGAGGGCATTGACGCCCAGTACCTGAACTTCGAAATCCCCTCCATCGAGGAGTTTCCCAAAATCATCGAAAGTCATCCAGACCTGCGAGGGCTGAACGTGACCATCCCCTACAAGCAGCAGGTGATGCAATATCTCGACGACATCAGTCCCGAGGCAAAAGCAATTGGAGCAGTGAACGTGGTGAAGGTGAGTCCTCAACTTTCAACTGTCAACTCTAAACTCTCAACTCTAAACTCTAAACCCACACTGACGGGCTACAACAGCGATGTGATTGGCTTTGTCAACAGCATCCGTCCCCTCCTGAAGCCCCATCACCAGAAGGCGCTCATTCTGGGTACGGGCGGCGCATCGAAAGCCATCCATTATGGGCTCACGGAAAAGTTGGGGCTGGAGACGCTGTTTGTCAGTCGAACCGCTCGTGAGGGAATGATCACCTACGACGACATCGACGCATCGGTCCTCAAGGAATATGAAGTCATCGTCAACTGTTCGCCCGTCGGCATGTATCCCCACGTGGACGAGTGCCCCGCCCTGCCCTACGAAGTGATGAACGAGCACCACCTCCTGTATGACCTCGTGTACAACCCGCTCGAAACCCTCTTCATGAAAAAGGGAGCCGCACAAGGTGCCACCGTGAAGAATGGTCTCGAGATGTTGCATTTACAGGCCATCGCGTCGTGGGAGTTCTGGGGAAATCAAGAAAAACTGTAAAGAATGTTTTGTCTTTCACTCAAATGTCGTACCTTTGCAACGTCAATAACCATTTACTACTAAATCCATCCATTAAAACAACAATGAAGAAAATCCTTTTTTTACTGACGACACTCTGCGCCACGACCATGCAGGCGCAGATAGCTGGCAACGATTGGTACAACGGCTACATCCAGTACTCCGCAGAGAGCCTCTCGGGCGGTAAGATCCTGATGAACGCCATGGACGAGGGCGAGGAGCATGAGTGTGTGCTCGTGCCAGTGGCAGGCAAAGCCGAGACCTACTATGTGGCCGACGGTGAAAACGACTACGTGAACGAATACCGAGGCATGACCGCCAAGCACATGAAGAAGGAAGGATGGGACGTCATCGGCTTCTACAACGGCAAGAACCAATTGGTCGCGCTGATGGAGAATACGGCGAAGTTCACGAATCACTATGAGCAGGTGACTGTCGAAAAATGGAAGCAGCAGCTCAAGGGCGAGTACAGTTCCCCAGATGGTATCAGCAGTTTGGAGTGGGACAACAACACCATCACCATTGATGGCGTCATCGTACACTACGATGTCGTGACATTCAACGGTCGCGTGACTAACTACATCGATATTGACGACAGCGGAACAATTCTGGATGGCTGCTGGGAGGTCATTCCCACACTTGAGGGCATCACCCTCTATGAAATCAACCAGAAAGGCGACTACCTCTACGAGTGGGAACGGACTCCTGTGAAATACACGCTCAAGGAGAACAACCCCAATGTGGGACGTTTCGACTACGCCACCAACACACTGCTCACCACCAAGTTCTTCAGCCACTATAAGAAATCCACCCTCCGCATCATGCGCAATGCCATCATGGCTCGCAACGGCTACAAGTTCTCTTCGAAGGATTTGCAGGACTACTTCGGCAAGGAACCCTGGTACAAGCCTGCCGCATCGAACGACAACATCAGGCTCTCCTTCATCGAGCAACTGAACGTGGAACTGATCAAGGCCGAGGAAGAGAATCCCGATCACGAAGCTTACGTAAAAGAACCATAAGACATGAAAACATCCATCATTACCCTCCTCCTGAGTGCGTGTGCCATCGGCATGAATGCACAAGACCTGAAGCAGCAAGGCACATCCATAGAGCAGATTGTGCCCGAAGGTTGGGAACACGAAGAAGCACAAGGTGACCTCAACAAGGACGGCATCAAAGACCTCGTCGTGCTCGCCAAGCCCAACTTCAAGGAGAACATGATGACCCGCGATGACGGCTACGAGTATAACTTCAACCCCTACATCCTCGCCATCTACTTTGGACAGGCAGAGGGCGGTTTCCTGCTCTGGAAGCAATACGACACGCTCTTCCAACCCGACGACGAATACACCAGCTTGGACGTTGACATCGAAATCACCGAACGGGGCACCATGAAGATTGACACCGACCCATTCGCCTCGGCAGGCTCGTGGGCAAACGACCTCACAAGTTACACCTACCGCTATCAGGACGGCGACTTCTACCAGATTGGCAAAGAAACCACCACCCTTATACGCAACACAGGCGAGATGACCACCGTCAGCGAGAACTACCTCACATGGAAACAACAAACCATCAAAGACAACGCTTTCGAGGAAGGAGAAAAGAAAGAAACTTGGACGAAACTTACCAAGAAACCCTTGGAGAAGTTGGGCGACAATGAACTGTAAATGGTTTAGAGTTTAGAGATTACATTTAAAATTCACAATTATATCAACTCATTATGAAGAAAATTTTTCAATTCGCCATCGTGGCAGCAGCCATCGCAATGGCATCATGCGTGAACAAGTATCCAGTCACCAACACTGAAACAGACACAGCCGAGGAAGACTCCCTATGGTACGAGAACATGGAAGCCCTTGAGGCCGATCTCAAGGCAGCCATTGACGACGCTCGCGAGCTCGACTCCACCAAGATTTCCAACACCCTCATGCCTATCAAGAAGGGAACCCCCAACGAGGAATGGGCAACCATCGACGGCAAGGACATGGTGCTGCTCGTCACTCTCGTGGACAGCAGCCGCCTACAGAAGTTCTTCGGACAAAAAGGCACCTACAAGATTGACCGTGAAATGGGTACATGGGTGACCATCCCTGGCGAATGGCTCACCAAGAAGGCCGCTTTCGAAGGTCTCGACAGTGCTGCAGCCCACATGCGTATGCTTCAAATGTACGGACTCAGCCCAGACTGCACTTACAACATCATGGTACAGTTCTACGCTGATGTCAACGGCATCTTCCGCCCTGCATCTGACCCCAGCATCGACACCACCTCAGCAGGCATCGAGTTCCCAGACTGGGCTGACGAGAACTACAAGGTCGGCGACACCAACTTCCGCGAGTGGTTCCGCTACAATGTTTCTGCAGCCTTTGAAGATGATAGCCCACTCCCATGGACACGCCTCGGCTACACCTACGACTGGCACCACGGCGCCGATCGTCAGGGTCTCTCCGAGTACGTTGTAGTTGACCAAACTCTGCTCAAGGTCAAGAGCTACGAGAGCGAGTGGCAGTTCATCCAGAACCTCAGCAAATAAAGTTTGCCTCAGCACATACGGTCTCGGTAGTCCTCGTAAGTGAAGCGACGGAAGAGCTCGAAGGTTCCATCCTGATGAAGCATGCCAATAGCTGGATGACCGATACCGTTGAACATGTTCGTCTTTACAGTGGTGTAATGAATCATGTCCTCGAAGATGAGGGTTTCGCCCACTTGAAGTTCGTGATCGAAACACCACGTACCCATAAAATCACCCGAAAGACAGGAATTGCCGCCAATGCGGTATTGATGGTTTAGGGGTGAGAAACATGAAATCTTATCATTAATGTCCTTAAGGTCGTTGGAGTCCTTAAGGACATTTGTTTTCGCATAGCGGATGGCTGGCTGATAAGGCATCTCCAGACAGTCGGGCATGTGGCAAGTAAAACTGGCATTGATGATGGCAGTCTTAATTCCAGCATTCTCGACAATATCCACAACCTTCGTCACCAATGCACCCGTCTGCCAAGCGAAGGCACTACCGGGTTCGAGGATGACATGCAGGTGGGGATAACGGGTACGGAAGTCCTGCAAGGTGCGGATGAACAGCTCGACATCATAATCACGGCGAGTCATCAAATGACCACCGCCGAAATTGATCCACCGCAGTTGGTTGAACCACGGCGAGAACTTCTCCTCGATGTGAGTCAAGGTGCGTGCGAAGACATCGCTACCCGACTCGCAGTGGCAATGAATGTGAAAGCCCTCTACGTCAGCAGGCAAGCGCTCGGACAAATCCTTAGCCAAGATGCCGAAGCGTGAGCCGGGGGCACACGGGTTGTAAAGTTCAGTCTCTATCTCGCTGTACTCAGGATTGACGCGCAGTCCAACCGAAGCCCTACCCTGCACCATTGGCGCGAACCGCCTGTACTGGCTCAGCGAGTTGAAGGTGATGTGGCTGGAGCAGTCGAGCATTGCCCCAAACTCATCCTCTGTATAAGCTGGTGAATAGGTGTGCGCTTTGCTGCCGAACTCCTCTGCAGCCAGGCGTGCCTCGAAAAGCGATGATGCCGTCGTGTGGCTGATGTATTCTCTGAAAATGGGGAAACTCTTCCACAAGGCGAAGGCCTTGAACGCCAAGATGATTTCCACCCCAGCCCTCTCCGCCACACTATGGATCAATGCCAGGTTTCTCCTCAGCAATTCTTCTTCCATCACATAGCATGGCGATGGAATCTTGTCGATGTTCTGTTCCAACAACGTCATATAGCTATTATCTATTAATCGATCACTTCAAACTTGGCGAACTTCAGCAACAATTGCTTAGTGCCTACATTCTCAAACTGTACGGTCGCCTTGGTGTTGTCGCCCGAGCCCTCGATGCGCAACACCTCACCACGCCCGAATCGATTGTGGATGATATGCTTCCCAACTGCGAGGGATGATGAGGATTGAGAGGCAAGGGACGAGGGAGCAGGACGGTTGGAAACAGTAGGAGCACTAGAAATACCAGAAGCGCTAGAAAGCCTTGAAGCACTAGGAACTCTAGAAAGATGAGGATTGATGGTCGGCCTTTCCCTTCGAGCCCAAGGCAGCTGGACATCGTCATCGATGCTGCGTCGAGAGGAGAACATGCTCTGCTGACGATCCAGATACTTAGGATCGATGTCCTTCAGAAAACGGCTGGGCGCCGAGAACTCCATCTGCCCATAACGGAAACGGCACTGGGCATAGGACAGATAGCAGTGGGTCTTGGCACGAGTGATGGCCACATAGAACAGGCGGCGCTCCTCCTCCATCTCACGGGGATTGCCCGACACCATGTCGCTGGGGAAAAGCCCTTCCTCCAAGCCCACCACAAACACGGTGCCGAACTCAAGACCCTTAGCGGAGTGGATGGTCATCAGCGTCACCTTGTGTCCGTCGTCGCTCTTGTCGCTATCCACATCGCTCATCAGCGAAACCTCTGATAGATAGTCGTTCAGCGAGATATTCTCGTTGCCCTCCTCCATCCGCATGTCGCAGAAGTCCTGCATGCCGTTAATCAGTTCCTCCACATTCTCCTGACGTGAGAGGTTCTCAGGCGTAGAGTCCTGATAGATGTCAGCGATGATGCCGCTCTGCTTCACAATCATCGTACCTATCTGATTGGCAGGAAGTGTCCGC
>JAFXVS010000048.1 GCA_017534815.1 Bacteroidaceae bacterium
ATGAGCATCCTACTCTTCAAATCCAATCGCCAACTCTCCGACGAGGAACTGATGCAACGGGTCAGCCGAGGCAGCGAGTCGGCCTTCGAAGAACTGTACCGTCGGTATGTCCGACGGCTACAGGGCTTCTTCTTCCGACAACTCGGAGGCGATGCCGATTCAGCGGCAGACTTCACCCACGATGTCTTCCTCCGCATCTATGAAGCCCGCGACCGCTACGAGACCGGCAACAACGTCGCCACCTGGTTCTTCTCCATCGCCTACAATCTCTGCAAGAACGTCTATCGCCACAACGAGCAAGTGGCCAACTATCTCTCCTCGCTTGACGATACTGAACCCCAGACCGACGAAGACATCGAAGTGAAACTCGACCGCGAATGCCTCGAAGAAGCTCTTTGGGATGTCCTCCAGTCGCTACCGCCTCCGCTCCGGCTCCTCTTCTCCCTCCGCTATGAGGAAGAACTGACCGTCCCACAGATAGCCCAAATCGAAGGGATTCCAGAAGGAACGGTCAAATCGAGACTCCACAAAACCGTAAGTATCATCCGTAAAAAACTTCAACATTATGACGAACAAACCACAACACCAGACCAATATCAGCGATGAGGAGATCTTCGCCGCCGCCCGTCGTCTCCGTGACAAGCAGAACAGCCAACTCTCCGTCCGTCCTTGGCAACCACGCTACAGCGCCGCTTGGTACATTGCCGTCCCTGCCGCCTGTCTTGTCGGTTTTGCCTTTGGCTTCCTCCTACGTCCGTCTGCCGAAGTTGAGACACCCCAGCAGCCTGTGGCACACACCATCGTGAAGGTCGATACCGTCATCGTCTCTCAGGTAGTACGCGACACCATCTATCAGACCACCGACATCCACAAGCCCGTCCGTCCGCATCCCATCACAGCGAAAACCACCCATCCTGCTCCCTCCGAGAAGATTGGCGTCTCCATGCTTGAAGACGGCATCCGCTATGATGTCCTGGCACAGAATCGCAACATGCAGATGTATTGACGTGCTTTTCTTGACTCTTTTATAATTAAATATGAGTAGGAAAGACTTCCTTGCGATACCAAAAGACTATATAGGTTTTCTTCGTGGTGAATAGTTAAATTAGTAAATCATACACCACACACAGCCAGCCACTTGTGAAAGCAGCTGGCTTCTTTTATGCAGTTTCTGGCACGAAAATACGACAAACTACTGATACAACAAAAAATATGAGGGGAAATGACTAAAAAATAAAAGAGTCTATCATAAATTATCGTGGGATTTGTTTCTTGTTTTGTAGAGAATTGCGTAACTTTGCCGTCGAATTACGAGAGGTATGAAATAGAAAAGCAAATGGAAATGAAGCATCAAGAGCAAACAATGGAGGCGGTGGAACTGCTGAAGAAGCTGATTGCCACGCCCTCGGTCAGTCGCGACGAGAAAGCGGCTGCGGATGTGCTGGAGGCATATATGAAGGAAAAGGGACTCAATCCCCAACGGCACGGAAACAACGTGTGGTGTCAGCCAGCCCATGCGCAGGACGAAAGTTGCCATGCGGCGAGAAAGCCCATTGTTTTGCTGAATGCCCATATCGACACGGTGAAACCTGTGACGGGATGGCAGCACGATCCGTTCACCCCAACCATCGAGGGCGATAAGCTCTATGGACTGGGCAGCAATGACTGTGGAGGAGGTCTGGTGTCTTTGCTGATGACGTATATTGAGTTGCAGCCCACGAATATTATCTTCTTGGCGAGTTGTGAGGAAGAGGTTTCTGGCAAGAACGGCATTGAGTCGGTTCTGCCGCTGCTGCCGAAAATTGACTTTGCCATTGTGGGTGAGCCGACAGGCATGCAACCTGCCATTGCGGAGAAGGGACTGATGGTGATTGATGCCACCGCTCATGGTAAGGCGGGACATGCGGCTCGGAACGAGGGCGACAATGCCATCTATCACGCGATGAGGGACATCCAGTGGCTCTCTGAATGGCAGTTCCCCAAGCAGACAGAACTCCTTGGACCTGTGAAGCAGACAGTGACCATTATCAATGCAGGTACCCAGCACAATGTCATCCCTGACACCTGCACCTTCACCATAGATGTACGGTCGAATGAATGCTACACGAACGAGGAAATCTTTGCTTTCTTCCAGGAGCATCTCACCTCGGAACTGAAAGCCCGTTCCTTCCGGCTGTCCTCTTCGAAGATAGATGTGGAGCATCCTTTCGTGCAGGCTTGCATCAAGGAAGGACTCAAGCCGTTCGGTTCGCCAACCTTGAGCGACCAAGCCCTGATGCGGTTCCCGTCACTCAAGTTAGGACCTGGCGAATCGTCACGTTCCCATACGGCAGATGAATACATCAAAATCAGCGAGATAGACGATGCCATATCGCTGTATGTGAAGTTGCTCTCTTCGCTGTAATTTATTTGTTATTTCGACCCCTTACTGACGCATCCAAGCCCCATTCATCTATCGGCACATCGGGTAGAAGGAGAGTACGGTAGTAAGCGAGAAGTTCGTGAACCGTAGGTAAGTGTGCGTAGAGCCCTTCGTGGTCGTTGTTGCGCACCGCCAAACAAATGTCGTTGAAGGTTTTCAATAACCGCTTGCAGGTGCGTGAACCGTTGTCGGAACTGATGGCATATTTGTCGCCTGAGAATGTGCCCCAGATGAAGTGGTAACTTGTTCCATCGAGCGTCGTATAGTCGGGGTCGAACTGGGCGGAGGTGTAAACAGCCAGTTTGTGCAAGCATTGGATGGAGTCATAGACGGCTACGTCCACTTTCATCTTGTGGGTGGTCATTGCAACCTTCTTGTCTTTCTTCTTGCCCACATTCCACTTTTGTTCCATATATACTAATGCTGTATCTTTGTTGCTATAGGAGAATCCGTATGGAGGGGAAAAGGAGGGTCTTGCTATGAACAGGTCGTAGTATCGGGGAAGTTGTTGGGTCATCTCATCCCATTTCTTGTTATAGGCATCGTTAATCTTATCTCTTTTCTTCCGTCCTTTTTCTGTGTTGGAATAGTGTATGGTTGGCTTGTAATAGTCAGTCCACCATCGCTTTGCCTCTTCATCTCCTGCATATCGGAAGGACTCTACAAAACGCGTGCTCATATCCTCACCTTTATTGTATCGTGGCAATCCTGAAGCGGTGAGCAACCTGTCTGTCCGCTTGATTTCAGGGGTTTGAGCAAGGGCACTGACGCTGCTCCATAGTACGAATGCTATTGTGATAATTCTGTACGTATTCATAGGTGTGATGGTTTTGTCGTTTTAATATTGGTCTACCATCATTCATCACCAAGAATGATTGTCTATCCATTCGTCGTAGATGACATCGGGCAAGAGGAGAGTTGGGTAGTGTGTCAGTAGTTCGTGCACAGTAGGCATGAGCGAGCGGAGCTCCTCGTGGTCTTGGTCACGCACTGCACTACAAATATTGTAGAACGTTTCTATCAGTTTCTGGGCGATCGGCGATAGGCAAGTGTGACTTTGGGCATACAAATCTCTCATTGAGTCTCCCCAAACGAAATAGAAGTGCATGGTGTCAAAACTAAAGGGCCCTGGCATGACAGGAAGGGGTTTGTTGGGATTCCTTACGATAACAACATCTATCAATTTATTTGAGGGGGGCGGATCCATAGGTACAGCGGTATAGGCAGCCAGCATGTGGAGCCGTTGGATGGAATCGTATTCTGCCACACCCACTTTCATCTTAAAAGACCTCACCTTGTTTTGCCCGAGTATGGGCCATTCTTCATCACACTTCAGCAGCACCAAGGTCGTGTCATTTTTGTCGTAGGTGAGGGCAATAGGGCCTTCCTCCGCAGCTCTGACAATGAACATTTTATCATGTTCAGGCAGGCTGTCTTGCTTTGCCCACAATTCCTCATAATAGGCGTTCCTAATGCTGTCTCTTTCTTCTTGAGGAATTCCTTTGGGAAACCCTGGATCATAAAAACCTGTCAACCATTTCTTCCCCTCCAGGTCCCCTTCGTAACGGAAGGTCTCGATGCACTCTTTCACATAATTGTATCCATAACGAGTGCTCCGTGGGGAAAATGCTTCCAGACGGTCTGTCTTCTTGCTCTCGTCTGACTGAGCTGTCACATAGCTGGCGATGAGTGCCATTGCGATGATGATGATAATCTTTTTCATTGTTGTATAGGTTTTATGGGGTTTTACGGTTTGATTCCTTCAAAATTATCTGAGTCTTCTCTTGCGTTCGTTTTGTACATCAACGGTCCTCAGCGTTGTCGATGGTTGCATGATGATGTCGTACTTTTTTTTGTAGATATCGAGCGTCATAGTCTTTACTCCTATGTAGGAAATACGAATCTTGTCTTTAGGATTCACAATTTTGAGCGTGAAATGACCGAGGGAGTCAGTGGCAACATGTCCAACGATGCTGTCCTGTTCATTGATTTCAACCACGTTGGCCATCCAACACGGACCGTCAGCGTCGCTCACAGTACCGCTAATCATCTTGATTTTCCTTTTGCTCTTTTTAACTTTGCCATTGGTCTTGATTTCGATGACGCCCCATTTGCCTCTTTCACCCCAGATGACTGTGGCAGCAGCATCCTTGAAGACGGTGATGTCTTCGATGTCCTTAGGAGCCACCCCTATGAGTTCTGCAAAGTCCTCTTCGCGGGCATTCTCAAAGTCAAATGGTCTGGTCAATTTGAAGGGCGCTCCATTCACGATGATTAATGGAAGTTCTACCACTTGAATAACTTCTTCCCGATTCGTGGGCTGGATGATGATTCTGGGGAATCTTTTGCCGAGGGCATCCATCTCATCTGAGCTGATTTTACCCTTGACATAGAGTTCATCGATTTTTATCTTATCCATCCATTCGGGCAGGACAATCTTGTCGGTGAAGGTGAGGGTCAACTTCTTGATGTACTTCAACTGAGCAAGATGTTCGGGCACTCTGTTCACCCGCAAATCGATACCCTCGAAAGAATCTTTTTCGGCCATCTCCATGAGTTTCTCCACAATCTTTTCGTCACTTTCAGTCTGTCGCACCATCCAACCCATCTTGGGTGTGAGGGCATGGGTCTCGCTGTCCACTTCCGCTCCGATATACCCAGCGACGAGTTCCATCGGGGTGTCAACGAGGACATTACCATTGGCAGGATCAATCCATTGGTACCTGAAATTCACATACACGCGCTCTGAGGGCATCTCGTGGGTGTGGGGCACTTGGTCGAGCGTCTGCCCGTTTTCATCGGGGAAAAGCTTGAGCATCCAGCCGTCCAGCACGGTCGGTTTGCGAAGGTCGCAAACCTTATTGCCCACCAGTTCGTCAGGTCTTTCCTTCTTGACCATACCCTGCCAGAATGTCTGGTTGGGCTCTCCCTTGGAGGCATTGACAAACTCGGTCAGGATGGGCGTGAGGCTCTTGAACCAGTCACTCATGCCGTACTTCTCCAACTGCTTCGTCTTCTCCAGCACCTTCTGCCAGTCTTCTGGTGTCCCCTTGAGGGTGATGCTGGGAATGCCACAACCCATATAATGAATAATGTAGTCGAAGTAGGTCTTCACCGTCTCCATCAGCGTGACCTGCGAGGTGATGCGCTCTGTGATGCCTGTGGTGGTGAAGTCGGCGGTGATAGTCTTGGCAATGTCGCCCTTGGTGTACTCGTGAATTTGTTCAGCGAAGCCAGCGATGAGTTTCTCCCAGTCAGGATTCCCATGTGATAGTTCTTCCTTGGACTCTACCACTAAGTCCATCTTTTCCGTGTGTCTCACAATCTGGTCGCGCAGTTCCTCTGAATGCGCATTCACATAGCGTGCGAATCCCTGACTGATGAGCAACCAAACCATATCGGGCGAGAGTACGAGAGGACGATGCTGAGCGTATGCCCGCACAATCGTCTGGAAGAACACGTCCTTCCCTTTGAAGGTATAAAACTCTTCATCGTCGGAAAAACTGTGGGCAATCCAAATGGGATCTAAGAAACCTTCGCTTTCGAAGATGCCACTAAGAGCATTGGAACCCCTCGATTGCAAATCTTCCATGTAAAGATCATCTTCTTTGATGGGTGCAAGGTTCTCATCGACGATGAAGGTGATGCCTTCCTTCGTGCGGTTGATTATCTTCGACTGCTTATCGGTCTTCTTGTTGTTCTTCGTGTCCTTCATCGCCTCCTTCATGATGTCCTCCGCTTCTTTCTGTACGATAGAGTCGATAGAAATAGAAGGGAATTCCGTGAGACGAGATTTTGGAGGATCAAGAGGTAGTGGAAGCGTGTAAGCGCGTACCTGATTCTGACCATAACAGAGGGTCGAGAAAGCGAGGCTGAGGACAGCCAGAAGTGTGGTAATGTTAGTTCTCATCATGCAATCTATTTTTGTGAAACATTTTTCTGGTGCAAAGATAGGGATTCTTGCAAGAAAGCACCAAATAAATGAATTCACAAAAAATTCACATTTCATTTAGGGGGTGGAAAGATAATTCACAAAAAATTCACAGAAACACACGTAAGGGACTGATATAGGTATGTTTGCATAAAAAGATCAGGGGGTGGAAATAAATTCTTGCGAATCGCAAAAAAAACGTCGTAAATCGCAGAAAAAAGATTCCCGAATTACAAAGAGAGGATAAACTTGTCCCAATCTTTGGCTGTTCCCTCACCGTCAAAAACTTTTTGCTGCATTCGGAGACGGTTTTGGGAAACGGCGCTGTTGCCAAGCGCCATCAGTTTCGCAATGTTGGAGGGGGACACCTCCATCTTAATGAGCATGCAGATGCGGTATTCGGTGTCGGAAAGAGGATAGAGTGCAAAGAGACGTTCGCGGAACGAAGGGTGTGCCTTCAGAAGTCGATTCTCCATCTTCTTCCAATCGGCATCCTTCAACACTTTATTATTATATATATGTGTAGTGAGGAGTTGGTTGACCTCCCTGTCGTAGAAGTGGCGTTTACTTCGTGAGGACAAGAAGATTTCTGCAGCCTCTTCCTTGCGGATTTCTCTCCGTTTGCGCAGATGAAAAATCAGCAGGGTGGCAGCCACAACAATGATGAGAGCCGACACGCTTACAGCCCAAATGAATTGGCGTTCTTTCGAGTTCTCGGCTTCCAGTTGAGCATTCATGTCGTTGAGC
>JAFXVS010000049.1 GCA_017534815.1 Bacteroidaceae bacterium
ATCGTATTCTGCTTGCCGATTTTTATCTATTGGAGGCCGACACTTTCCCCACCCTTCCCGATGAATACATTTGGGTGGATGAGAACGACTTAGACCAATATGCCGTTCCTCGCCTGATAGAGATTTTGCTGGAACGGTTGCCACACTAAAGAAATAGGCAACGCTCCTTTGTTTGTACAAATCATTACAAATAAGGATTGCAGGGTATGCCGAAAAGCCGTACCTTTGCAGCGAATTTCTGTTCAAATAGGTATTACAGGTAAAAGCAACTTTTAGGAATGAATTTCTTAGGACTGATTATTGCTGTGACGACTTTCCTCGTGATAGGTGTATTTCACCCCATCGTTATTAAATCAGAATATCACTGTGGAACCCGTTGCTGGTGGCTATTTCTCATTGCTGGCATCGCCTTCATCGTAGCATCGCTCTTCACGAAGAACAACATTGTGAGTCCTGTGTTGGGGGTAGTGGGATGTTCCTGTTTATGGAGCATTCTCGAGCTCTTTCAACAGAAGAAGCGTGTGGAACGAGGCTGGTTCCCAATGAATCCAAAACGTAAACAAGATTATCAACCAATCAATAACACAAAAACAAATGAAAGCAATTAAATTCTTAGCATTGATGCTCGTCGCTTTGGTAGGCATGACCTCATGCAACGATGACGACAAAGAGAACATTCAAGTGTGGAACTACACAGGTAACAACGTTGTAACCGTTGACAAGGAATACCCACCTGTCACCATCACCTGCAAAGTAACTCAGCGAGAGAATGGCACCATCGAAGTGGAAATGCCAGAGTATCAACTCCTCAACACGACCATTGGGAATCTTACCATTGGTGCTGTCACCATCAAGAACATCATGTATAATACAGAAAAGGAATCCTATTATCGTGTGTTTGGCAAGGATGGACTGAAGATGCACTACAAGGCTGAAGGAGCACGTCCAATGGAGGGTGATTACGAGTTTAACGAAGACAGTGAAATCACTGTGAAACTGATGGGCAATGGCAAGGACGGTGCCAGCATCGTGCTCACCTACTCTTTCGGCAAGATGCCATTCAAGATTATCTCCGACTTCGAGGTAGCTGTTAATGAATAAATAGTAAGCCTCCATTCAATGAGAAGCCCATATCTGTTAACTGCATTCACATTACTCATGTCCACTCTTTCGGCTTGTCATGGTGTTCTCGACGACATCTATGATGAGCCGAAAGGGAACGTGGACATGAAACAGGGGCGACTCTACATGGATGCCTCCAGTTGGCTTGACTGGTATTATCTTGACTTCAACACCATCAACAAGAACTTTGCTGAGGGTGGAACATCCAGCATGTTTGTGCGTTACGCCATTCCGACAGAGGAGGCTCCAGATCAAAACGCTCAACCCTCGACCCTCAGCCCTCAGCCAGGCCTCTACACCTATTGGTACGATGTGTTTGGAGCTGGTCTCTCCAACCATGATTTCCGTGGTTTCACCCCTACTGCCGCACAGCCAGAACCTGATGTGTGGCACATCGCCGTGCATCGTAACAATGTGAGAACCAACGGCGGGGCTGCTTACGAGACCACTTATACCTCCATCGCAGACCTACCAGAGAGTAGTGAGGCATTCAAGGATGCCACCTTCACTCCTGACGAATGGAATGAGCTGGACGTCTGGACCCTTCGTGAACAGATGCTCCAAGGCATCATTAGCAATCAGGGCATCGAGGTGAACCCCGTCCTTTCGTCGTGGCTCAAGGTCGATATACCACCCGTTCCCCCTGTGTTCACACTCAACAACCACGTGTTCATCGTCAAGTTTGAAGATGACACTTATGCAGCCATTCAATTGGAGAACTACCAGAGTCCATCGGGCACCAAGTGCTGCCTCACTATCAACTACAAGTACCCCTACTGAAGAATGAAGCGCCTTCTGTTATCTTTCATATGGATTTGTGGTGCAATGTACTCCGTCGCACAAACACCTGATTCCACGTTCTACCTAAATAACGTGGTGGTCACTGGTACGCGCACGCCAAAACTGCTGAAGGACTCACCCATCCCAACCCGCCTCATCACTTCTGCCGACATAGAGAAAGTGGATGCCACCAATGTGGAAGACCTTCTCCAGCAGGAGATGCCTGGGGTGGAGTTCTCTTATGCCATGAACCAGAAGAAGCACATGAACCTATCCGGTTTTGGTGGTCAGGGGATTCTCTTCCTCGTAGATGGAGAGCGCTTGGCTGGCGAGACGATGGACGATGTGGACTTCACCCGTCTGAACATGGCGAACGTAGAGCGAATCGAGATTGTGAAGGGGGCTGTCTCTGCACTTTATGGCAGCAATGCGGGAGGTGGAGTCATCAACATCATCACCAAGGACGGCACAGAGCCTTGGACACTCCATCTGAACGGGCGGTTGGCACGACACAATGAACGGCGATTGGGTGGGGCTTATGGGGTGAACGGCAGACACCTGAAGAATATGTTGAACGTCAATCACACGTCCACCGACAATTTCAGCGTACACAATGCCGAAAACCCTGCGACACAAGTAGTCAGCACCATTTATGGTGACCGCACCTGGAACATCAAGGACAGGCTTGTCTTCATGCCCACCAACAAGTTGAAACTCATCGGACGGGTGGGCTATTTCTATCGTGAACTGACACGAACGGCAGACACACCTGAAAGATACAGAGACTTCAACGCAGGTCTGAGAGGGCTGTGGAACATCACCCCAAGCGACAACCTCGAGCTCTCCTACTCTTTCGACCAATACGACAAATCCGACTACCACAAGATTCCCCATATAGATGTGCGTGACTACAGCAACGTACAGAACACATTCAGAGGCTTGTACCACCATCATGACAAGAATTCAGGGGACATCCTGACCGTTGGTGCAGACTTTATGCACGACTACCTGATGAACAAGAACTTAGGCAGTCAATATGAAAGTCAGAACTCTTTCGACGCATTTGCCCAATACGATTGGCTCATCAACACACGATGGGAATTGGTGGGTGCCCTACGCTACGACTATTTCTCCGACAGCGAAAGTGCGCGTTTCACCCCCAAACTCTCAGCACGCTACTCCCTGCCTATTACTGTCAACGCTCAACCCTCAACGCTCAATCTCCGTTTCGGCTATGGCATGGGCTTCCGTTCGCCTGCCCTCAAGGAGAAATACTACAACTTCGATATGGAAGGCATCTGGATCATCCGTGGAAACCCAGACCTGAAATCAGAGTTGAGCCACAACTTCAACGTTTCAGCCGATTACACCAAGGGACACTATAACTTCACCATTGCTGCCTACTACAACGATGTGCAGAACAAACTCGCAACAGGGGTTCCGCACTATCTGCCTGGCGACGACAAACAACTCTATCTTGACTACGCCAATCTGGCCAAGTATTCCATTTATGGTGGTGATGCAACTGTTCAGGCACGATGGAGTAATGGTATTAGTGCCCGACTTTCATACGCCTACACCAATGAGCGGTTTCCCAAGGACAAGGAGGGTCACACCATCAACAACCAATACATCCCTGCACGCAAACACTCACTCACGGCACGTATTGACTGGGATAAACAGTTCACCAGCAACTACGGTTTGCTGCTCTCGCTCAACGGACGTTTTCTCTCTGCCGTGAAGAATGTGGAGTTCATCGACTACTACGATATATCCAAAGGCACAAGCACCATCCACTACCCTGCCTACACGTTGTGGAAATTCTCAGCCACGCAACGCATAGGCAAGGCCTTCAGGGTGACGGCTGCATTGGACAACCTATTCAACTACAAACCCAAGTACCACTATTTCAACAGTCCTCTCACTGATGGCATCAACCTGATGGTGGGTTTGTCTGTCGATATAGAGAAGTTGTAGTTCCTCTCATTTACCCTCCCCTATTTCAGACGTTTCAACAATTCCTGGAGCACTTGCCAGATGTCGTCAATAGTCTTCAGCTCCACACGCTCGCTGGCAGAGTGAGGTTCTACGATGCGAGGACCTATACTGGCTATCTGGATGCCAGGATAATGCTGAACGAAGAATCCAGCCTCCAGCACAAAATGCATGGCCACCATACGTGGACGCCAACCCAACACGTGTGCTGAATGGGGATGCGATGAAACTGCAGACAGGCACCGGCAGCACCCGTCGTGATGGTGTCGTAGTCCTCAGAATCGAGGTTGATGACCTTGCGCCCACGCAGGAAATCCTTCGACAGTTGGGCTGCACCCGTCATACCGTCCTCCTCGTTGGTCGTCGTGATGACTTCCAGGGCAGGATGCTCGATGCTGTCGCTTTCCAGAACAGCCAGCGCCATCGAGAGCCCGATACCATTGTCGGCACCCAGCGAAGTGCCTCGTGCCTTCATCCACCCATTGTCAACGTATGCCTCAATGGGCGTGTTGAGAGGGTCAGCCATTCCCACACACACCATATCCATGTGGTTCAGCAGCACAATCGGGTCGGATGACTCGTAACCAGGAGTGGCTGGCTTGCGGATGACGACACAGTTCTCAGCGTCACGCTCATACGCCAAATGCAGACGCTGTGCAAACTGGCAGAGATAATCAGCCACACGCCCCTCATGATGAGAGGGGCGTGGGATTTGGTTGAGTTCCCTAAAGATACTCAACACACGTTCAGCAGTGGGTTGCTGCATATACACAATGTTCTTTCGTCAAGCGACTAATTGTTGAAACCAGGCAACTCCAGCCATTTGAGGTAGCAGAAGTCCTGACGGTGAGGCAGGTTCGGATTCTTAGGGTACATACGAACTGCACTCTTGTACTGACCGAACTGTCGGGGAGTAAGCGTAGCCTCGAAAGTGTAGTTGTTACCCTCGTGACCCGTCATCGTCAGAGGCTCTACAGAGAACACCTTTTCCTCGCCGTCCTTGTTGATGAAGACATTCACTTTCTCCAATCCGACGGCATCGTTGAGTCCCTGTTCGTCGATGACATACTTCAGGTTATACTTAGCGCCAGCCTCGCCGCCTGTAGCGGGGAAGTCCCATTCGGCGCTTACCACACGAATGGAGTCCCATCGCTCTGCTACAGCCTCCTTCCACTGGGCGATGGCCTTGGCCAGACGATAGTTGTCCTTGGCTATCTCCTTAAAGCGCTTGGCCTCCGGCTCATAGAACTTTGAGTAGTAGTCATCGAGTTGGCGCTTCATCGTATAGTGAGGTGCTATCTGAGCGATGGAGTTCTTGATGACCTTGATCCACCCCTTCGAGATGCCACGCTCGTCCTTGTCATAGTAGAGCGGTATGATTTCATCCTCCAGGAGTCCGTAGATGGTTGCCGCATCAAGCTTGTCCTGATGTTCCTGATTCTGATAGGTGCGCTTCTCTGTGATGGCCCATCCGGCTCCCTCTCGATAACCCTCCAACCACCATCCGTCCTTCACGCTGAGGTTGACGACACCGTTCATCTCTGCCTTCTCGCCCGATGTGCCGGAAGCCTCCAACGGACGTGTAGGCGTGTTCATCCATATATCCACGCCGCTCACAAGGTTACGAGCCAGCATGAAGTCATAGTCCTCCACAAAGATGATCTTGCCCTGGAACTCCTCTCGCTGAGAAATCTCATAAATCATCTTGATCAGTCCCTGCCCTGCACCATCAGCGGGGTGAGCCTTACCTGCAAACAGGAATACGACCGGACGTTCTGGGTTGTTGACAATCCTCTTCAGACGTTCCAGGTCGGTGAAAAGCAAGTGGGCACGCTTGTAGGTGGCAAAACGGCGGCAGAAGCCAATCACCAGCGAGTTGGGGTTGAAGCGTTCCGCCAATTTGGTCAAACGTGAAGGATCACCCTGATTCTTCAGCCACGTTTCACCAAACTGAATGGTGATGTAGTTGAAGAGGGTGTTCTTGAGTTTCATGCGAGTCGCCCATATCTCCTCATCAGGACAGTTATAGATACCGTGCCACAGTTCCTCGTTCGACTGATCCTGCATGAACCCCTTGTCCAGGTACTTGTCGTAGATCTTACGCCATTCCGTCGCCGCCCAGGTCGGGAAGTGGACACCATTGGTCACGTAACCCACATGATTCTCCTCCGGATAGTAACCAGCCCAGATGTTGGCGAACATCTTCTGAGAAACCTTGCCATGAAGCATCGACACACCATTCACCTCCTGACAGGTGTTGCAGGCGAAGGTGCTCATGCAGAACTTCTCACCCTTGTCGTCAGGATTGGTGCGTCCCATACCGATGAACTCATCCCACGAAATGCCAAGCTTCTGAGGATAGCCACCCATGTACTTACCGAAAAGACCCTCATCAAAGTAGTCGTGACCGGCAGGCACAGGCGTATGAACCGTATAGAGCGAAGAGGCACGCACCAATTCCAATGCCTCGTTGAAGGTCAGACCCTCGTCGATATAGTCGCACAAACGCTGCAAGTTGCACAAGGCGGCATGACCTTCATTGCAATGATAAATATCCTTCTTGATGCCCAGTCTCTTGAGCAACAGTATTCCGCCAATACCCAGCAGAATCTCCTGCTTCAGGCGGTTCTCCCAGTCACCACCATAGAGTGAGTGCGTGATGGGCTTATCATATTCAGAATTTTGGTCATTATCCGTATCCAGCAGATAGAGTTTCACACGACCCACATTCACGCGCCACACATACGCATGTACATGATAATTATTGTAAGGCACGTCAATCACCAACGGACTGCCATCCTCATCCAACTGCCGCTCAATGGGCAGGCTTCCGAAATTCTGAGCCTCGTAGTTGGCAATCTGCTGACCATCCATCGCAAGACTCTGCGTGAAATAGCCGAAACGGTAGAGGAAACCCACCGCACACATATCGACATTCGAGTCAGATGCCTCCTTCACATAGTCGCCTGCCAGCATACCCAGGCCGCCGCTGTAAATCTTCAGTGCCGAATGGATGCCATACTCCATGCAGAAATAAGCCACGGAAGGACGGCTCGCATCGGGCTTCACATCCATATACGCGCGAAACTCCGCATAAACATCCCTGACACGCTTCATCAACGCCTCATCCTTCAATATCTCCTCCTTGCGAGCGTAAGTCAGCCGCTCCAAGAGCATCACAGGATTGTGCTTCACATCATGATACAACTCAGCATCGAGGTCGCGGAACAAGTCGCGCGCCTCATGATTCCACACCCACCACATATTGTGGGCAATCTCGTCCAGACACTTCAGTTCCTCAGGAAGGGTAGCCTTCACTGTCAACATCTTCCACTGAGGGGCATTGGCATAATCTGCTTTGATTTTCATAACCTTTCTCCTTTATGATTAAAAATAGTTTTAATTTAAGTTTCACAAATTTCACTTTCAACGCCGAAAGCCAAGTCAACATTTCAATGCACAAAGTTAAGTAAAAAATATCTACATACAACATTTACACAAAAAAAATGCACCCCACCACCTTCTTTTTGTCGCAAAACTCTGTATTTTGACATAATGGGGACATCGCAGCCCTATTGTGTCCGCACAAGGCTTGAGGGCCTACCTGCATTTGATGTCCTTGAATTGCCAAGTCGATGAAGGCTCAATGAGGTCGAACTCCCTGGCATCAGAAGGCAACGCAGGAAAAATGAGGGCAAAGCGCAACTTCTGGTAAGGCCAAGGGATATAAGTCCTGGCTGGATACATGGTGATGTTCTCCACACTCGCCAATCCCAATTTTCCACCCTTGTCACCCTTGATGTAGGTGGCACCACCAATATAAAGAGACGCGTTGGAACTGCCAGCCTCATACTCCATCTCAACACGAGTCTCCCTGTCAGAGCATGACACCCGCACAATCTTCACACCCGTCGCTTGCTTTTTGTTCACAAAGACAGGATTCTCACGCGTATATCGATAGGCAGAATAGTCTGCCAAAATTGTTTTGTTATTGTTCAAGATGCTGGGACCATCTTCCTCACGTCCCCCCTTCATATAAAGACTGTTGATTTTCCTTGTCAAAGTGCGCTGGTCGGTATAGCCATACTTGCAGTTCAATTTAGCGGCCTCCTCATATTTCTCCAAAGCCTCCTCCCAGTTCTCCTCCGACTCCAAGAACTTGGCCTCCGTCATCGCGTCTTGGAAACTTTGTTCAAATTCCACCTTCTGACGAGCCTGGATTTCCATTTCCTTCTTCCTCTCTGATGACTCAATGACAGCGTTGGCTGTGCCAAAAACGCCACGGATAACATCTTGAGTATTAAAATTTGTCCATTGCGCACAAGCAGGGAGTGCCGTCACCAGCCCCAAG
>JAFXVS010000050.1 GCA_017534815.1 Bacteroidaceae bacterium
ACAGCTCCTGACACCCAGAGCCGTGATGCCTTAGATGCCGCCATTGATGACTATAACAAGATGTGGACTCCCAACACCAGTTATTCGACGGATGGGGAAAGCTTCCAATCTTATTATAAAGATGTGTCGCTCAGGATGAAGAACAAGCAGGTGGACATCCTGATTGTGGTGGGTATGTTCCTGACTGGCTTTGATGCCAAGACACTCAACACCCTTTGGGTGGACAAGAACCTGAAACTGCATGGTCTGCTGCAAGCCTACAGCAGAACGAACAGAATCCTGAATGCTGTGAAGAACTGTGGTAACATCGTTTGCTTCAGGGATTTGGAAGAAGCTACCAAGGAAAGTCTCGCCATCTTTGGTGATGACAAGGCGGCAGGAATGGTGTTCTTGAAGTCATACAAGGAGTATTACGAAGATGGTTATGAGGATGAGCGAGGCAAATGGCATGAGCCTTACATGGCGTTGATTCAGCGGCTGTTGGAGGTGTATCCTGTGGAGACGATTGCCAACATCTTGGATGAGAAGACGAAGAAGGAGTTCATCAGATTGATGGGCGAGATTCTGAGGGTGAGGAATGTACTGGCTGCCTTCGATGATTTTGATGAGTCTGCTCATCTGGTGGATGAGATGCACTATCAGGACTACTTGGGTTGGTACAACAAACTGTATGATGAGTTCAGACCCACCTCGCATACAGGTGAAAAAGAAACCATCAAGGATGACATCGTGTTTGAGATGGAGCTGGTGAAGCAGGTGCAAATCAACATCAGCTACATCTTGCAACTGGTGCAGGAATATCACGACAAGAACTGCCAAGACAAGGAAATTGTGGTGAAGATTCAGAAGCAGATAGATGCCAGTCCTGACATGAGAGACAAGCGTGACCTGATCATGAGCTTCATCGAGAGCATGAACCCCCAACCTGGTGCAGATGTGGGTGAGGAATGGTCGCAGTTCATCGAGAAGGAAAAGAAGATGCAGCTGGATGCCATCATCAAGGAGGAGCACCTGAAACCTGCAGAAACAGAGGCTTTCATGCAGCGGGCTTTCAACGATGGCTATGTGACAGAGACAGGCACAGGCATCGCCAAGATACTGCCGCCATCGAACCCCTTCCTGCCAGAGAGTGGAGAGAAGAAGCAGACTGTGATAGAGAAACTGAAAGCTTATCTAACGAAATTCTTAAATACGAACGAAGACTTCTATCCCACTTCGCCGCATACAGCCACAAAAGTGTACATGTTCCCAGCAGAGGAAGAAAGAATGAGCTTGGCAGCCGAAGAAGATGTCGAAAATTAACGGGCTGAATTTTCAGCCGGTTGAAAGGTTATTTGGTTATTCGGTTATGCCATCGGCACGTACTTCGGCTTTGGCATTGCCCAACTGCTCCTTGTTTTGGGCGAGAGAATATTTTGATAAATAAATGGCAGATTATAGGACAATTTGCAAAAAAAGTTGTATCTTTGCCCCCAAATTCAATTTTTGAAACGATCAAAGAAGATGAATATGGAAGAACTGGCTACGTTTAGGAATGAGGAAAGGGTGATGCTGGTGGAGACCGTGAAGCGGTTGCAGGGACTGGTGGCGGAAGTGCTGAACCCTGAGGATTTCCACAAGATCAAGGACATTCTGTTTCGCGCTGTTGAAACGGAACATCTGCGTCGTGACAAGTTTGGATTGAACCCGATACTGTTTGATTTGCAGACGGCTGTCATCACAGCAGAGGAGGTTGGTCTGAACCGTGCTTCCATCATCAGCATTATGTTGCACAACTGCGTGTCGGTGGGTGTGATTGGCATTGAGGAGGTAAAGAAGGAGTTTGGCGAGGATGTGGCGCACATCATTCGTGGCATCCTGCGCGTGAATGAGTTGTATGCGAAGAATCCGTCGATTGAAACGGAGAATTTCCGTGACTTGCTCCTGTCGTTTGCAGAGGATATGCGTGTCATCTTCATCATCATTGCTGACCGTGTGAACCTGATGCGTCAAATCAAGGATAGAGGTACGGATGAGGAACGTAGGCGTGTGGCAACAGAGGCTGCGCACCTGTATGCCCCATTAGCACATAAGTTGGGCTTGTATCTGATCAAGCGTGAGTTGGAAGACCTTTCGCTGAAGTACTTGGAGCCTGACGTCTTCTACATGATTAAAGAGAAGTTGAGCGCCACACGTGCTGCCCGCGACCTCTATATAGCCCGTTTCATTGCTCCTATCGAGGAGAAACTGAAGGAGACGGGACTGCAGTTCCATATCAAGGGACGTACAAAATCGATTCATTCCATCTGGCAGAAGATGCTGAAGCAGAAGTGCCAGTTTGAAGGCATCTATGACTTGTTTGCCATCCGCATCATCTTGGACTCTGCCCTTGAGAAGGAAAAGCAAGACTGCTGGCAGGTGTTCAGCATCGTAACGGATATGTATCGACCCAATCCGAAACGCTTGAGGGACTGGCTTTCTGTGCCGAAGTCGAATGGTTATGAATCCCTCCACATCACAGTGATGGGGCCAGAGGGAAAGTGGGTGGAAATACAGATACGCACTGAACGGATGGATGAGATTGCAGAACGTGGTCTTGCGGCTCACTGGCGTTATAAGGGCGTGAAGGACAGCGGTACGAAGTTGGAGGACTGGTTGCAGGACATCCGTTCGGCATTGGAACATCATGAGGTGGAAAGTGACGAGAATTTGATGGATCGCTTCAAGGTGGATCTGTACAGCGATGAAGTGTTTGTCTTCACGCCAAAGGGCGATTTGTTCAAACTGCCGAAGGGAGCGACGGTGCTCGATTTCGCATTCCAGATACATACCAATGTGGGTGCCCATTGTACGGGTGGAAAGGTGAATGGCAAGAATGTGCATATTGGCACGAAGTTGCAGAGTGGTGACCAGGTGGAAATTCTCACCTCGCAGAAGCAGCTGCCTAAACGCGACTGGCTGAACATTGCCATCACACCCAGGGCGCGTGCCAAGATCCGTCAGTCGTTGACAGAGCAGGAGATGCAGGTTTCGACCTTTGCCAAGGAAGCGCTAGAGCGAAAGTTCAAGAACAAGAAGATAGAGCCAGAGGAATCGTTGATGATGCGTCTCATCAAACGGATGGGATACAAGCATGTGACGGAGTTCTACAAAGCGATAGCAGAGGAAGTGCTGGATGTGAACACGGTCATCGAGCAGTATCAGGAATTGCAAGAGCGGGATGCCAACCCCAATGCGTTCTCGACAGAACAGCGCAGTGCTGGCAATTATGTGGCACCCGTTCAGGATGATCATGCGCAGGGCAATGCCGATGTGTTGGTGCTGGACAACAACCTGAAGGGTGTCGATTACAGTTTGGCCAAATGCTGCAACCCGATTTATGGGGACGATGTGTTTGGGTTTGTGACGGTGAATCGAGGCATTAAGGTACACAGAAAGGATTGTCCGAATGCCCAGTTGTTGCGCGAACGGATGGGCTATCGTGTGCTTCGTGCTCGCTGGGCAGGCAAGGGTTCGAAACAATATCCTGTCACGCTGCATGTGGTGGGACATGATGACATCGGCATTGTCAGCAACATCACCTCTGTTCTGAACAAGGAGAAGAACGTGATGATGCGTGGGCTCAGCATTCAGACATCGGAAGACGGCCTGTTCTCAGGTCAGTTGACGGTGATGATTGATGACCAGAACCAGCTGACGCAGTTGATCAAGAAACTGTCTGCCGTCAAAGGCGTTAAAAACATTGTGCGATGAGAGTGACGCTACTGTTGGTCGGGAAAACGGTGAACAAGCATTTCGTTGAGTTGATTGACGAATATGCAGGACGTGTGAAGCATTACATCGGTTTTGACATCACAGTCATTCCTGAACTGAAGAACACGAAGAATCTTTCCACTGACCAGCAGAAGCAACAAGAGGGAGAACTGATCTTGAAGCAGATTCAGACGGCAGACCATGTGGTGCTCTTGGATGAGCATGGGAAAGAGTTTCGCAGCGTGGAGTTCTCGACCTGGGTGGAGCAGAAGATGCAAACAGTCAGCAAACGTCTGGTGTTTGTCATTGGCGGCCCATACGGATTCTCTCAGGAAGTGTATGGTCGGGCGAACGAAAAGATTTCATTGTCGAAGATGACATTCTCCCACCAGATGGTGCGACTCATCTTTGTGGAGCAACTGTATCGGGCGATGACCATCATGCGAGGCGAACCCTACCACCACGAATAAACAGCCCATGCGATGGGCGATTACCCTATCTGGAGAGATTGGATAAATAGATAACTTAAATTATATAACTTATTAATATTGTAAAACCTATGAATGTAAAAAAGATTCTTTTGTCAGTCTTGGCAATGGGTGCAATGACGGCATGGGCGCAGAAGACGCCTGTGTGGTGCGACCCCAGTGTGAACGAAATCAATCGTAAAACTGACGTGGCGAATTATTTCGCCTATGAGACGGAGGCGCTGGCACAACAGTCGCAGAGTCCGAAAGCAAACACAAAAGCGAAATCTAAGCGCTACATGAGCCTTGAGGGAATTTGGAAGTTCCACTGGGTGGAGAGTGCCAACGAGCGTCCTGCCAACTTCTTTGCTGTGAAGTATGATGATTCCCAATGGGGCACGATGCCTGTGCCTGGCATTTGGGAGTTGAACGGATATGGCGATCCCATCTACGTGAACACGAGTTATGCGTGGCGCAGTGACTGGACAGGTGAGCCTCCAACGGTGCAGGATAAGGGCAATCATGTGGGTTCTTATCGTCGCACATTCACCATCCCTGCTGACTGGAAGGGTGATAAGGTTTACATGCACATCGGTTCTGCGACTTCTAACATCACGGTCTATGTGAACGGTCAGTACGTGGGATATTCGGAGGATTCGAAAGTGGCGTGCGAGTTCGACATCACGAAGTACATCACGCCTGGCAAGGAGAATCTGATTGCCATGCAGGTGATGCGTTGGTGTGATGGTTCTTGGAATGAAGACCAAGACTTCTGGCGACTCTGCGGTATTGCCCGCGAATGCTATCTGTATGCTCGTCCACAGGCTCACATTGAGGACGTGTTCATCACACCTGACGTGGATCGCGACCACTACAAGGATGGTATATTGACCCTCAAGTTGACGGCTCCTGATGCTGTGGGCAAGACGGTCAAGCTGAAGATGTTGGATGCTGACGGTAAGGAGGTTACTCCTACAAGTACATTAGCTCAAACTCCTCCACGTGAGTTCCCTTCTGCTCCTTATCAACCAGAGCGCGAGATAACCATCAAGAAAGACGGAACGAAAGAAATCATGCTGTGCTTCGATAATCCCAATAAGTGGACAGCTGAGACGCCTTACCTCTATACGCTTTGTATCTCTCTGTATGATGGTGATAAACTCCTCGAGTGCATTCCACAACGCGTTGGTTTCCGTTCGGTTGAGATCAAGAATCAGCAGTTGCTCGTGAATGGTCAGCCCATCCTTATCAAGGGTGTGGACCGTCATGAACTCGACCCTGATGGTGGCTATGTCGTGTCGGTTGACCGCATGATTCAGGACATTCAGGTGATGAAGCAACTCAATGTGAATGCAGTGCGTACCTGCCACTATCCTGATGATCCGCGTTGGTATGAGCTGTGCGACGAGTACGGCATCTACGTGACGGCAGAGGCAAACATCGAGAGTCACGGCATGGGTTATGGAGAGAAGTCGCTGTCGAAGGATGCGCGTTTCCACGACACCCACATCGAGCGTGAACGTCATAATATATATGTATTGAAGAATCATCCTTCAATCATTGTTTGGTCGCTGGGTAATGAGGCTGGCTATGGCAAGAACTTCGAGGATGCTTATGACTTCGTGAAGGCGTATGACCCATCTCGTCCATGCCAGTATGAGCAGGCTGGACAGAACGGCAAGACTGATATCTTCTGTCCGATGTATTACGACTATGGTGGTTGCGAGCGCTACTCGCAGGGCAACAATCCACGTCCGCTGATTCAGTGTGAGTATGCGCATACGATGGGTAATTCAGGTGGCGGATTCAAGGAATACTGGGATTTGATTCGCAAGTACCCCAGCTATCAGGGCGGTTACATCTGGGACTTCATTGACCAAGGTCTGCGCAGCACGAGCAAGATTACGGGCAAGCCCATCTGGGCATACGGTGGTGACTTCGGACGATTCCCTGCCAGCGACAACAACTTCAACTGCAATGGTGTCATCAATCCTGACCGCGTGCCCAATCCACATGCCTACGAGATTCAGTACTACTACCAGAACATCTGGGCAACACTCGTTGATGCCAAGGCTGGTAAGGTGGAGATTTACAATGAGAACTTCTTCCGTTCATTGAGCAATGTGATGTTCGATTTCGAAATTTTTGTTGATGGTCAGTCAGTAAGCATGGGTTCGTTACCATTAGATATAAAAGCTCAGGGGAAAGCTACACTTACAGTGCCTGCAATTGCAAAGGTTGTAGCCAATGATGCTTATAAAGGCAAGGAAATCTTGGTGAATATGGAGTCTCGACTGATACATGACGAACCTCTTCTCAAGCACGGTACCGTCATTGCGCATCAGCAATTCGAATTGACACCTTACGCATTCCCAACCACTGAGGCTGTTCTTGCTGAAGCCAAGAACAAACCAGCGGTTTCTCTTGATGACCGTGCCATCTTTGCCGTGCTGAGTGCCAATGGTGTGAAGGTGACATTCAACAAGCGTAGCGGTTATGTGGCATACATCGATGTGGATGGAACGCCGATGATGACCGACGATTCTGAGTTGACTCCTGACTTCTGGCGCGCTGCCACTGATAATGACTTTGGTGCTGGTATGCAGAATCGTCTCGCCGCTTGGCAGCATCCTCGATTGGAGAGAAAGAGCTTCGACATCAAGCAGGACGGCGTGAACTATGTGGTGACTGCTGAGTACAACATCCGCGAGGTCGAGGCAACGGTGAAGCTGACTTATACGATGACGCCAGAGGGCAAGCTGATTGTGAAGCAGGATATGACTGTCAGCGAAGAGGCCAAGAACCGCAAGGACGATCGTGGCCGCCTGACGATGCCTCAGTTGCTCCGTTATGGCATGCAGATGCAGATGCCTAAGGAGTTCACGCAGATTGAGTACTACGGCAAGGGACCTCACGAGAACTATGTGGACCGTGCCAACAGCCAGAACCTGGGCGTCTGGAAGCAGACCGTGGCTGAGCAGTTCTGGGGATATGTTCGTCCGCAGGAGACTGGCACCAAGACGGGTGTCCGCTACTGGAACATCACCAACAAGGCGGGCAAGGGTCTTCGCTTCGAAGGCATCCAACCGCTTGAGATGCAGGCGCTCAACTATACGGAGGATGACCTCCAGCCATCGCGCAACAAGGCTCAATGGCACAGCGGCGACCTCATCGAGCGTCCGTTCACAGACCTCCACATTGCTCTCCGTTCGATGGGTGTAGGATGTGTGAACTCATGGGGTGCATGGCCTCGTCAGGAGTACCAGATGCCTTATCAAGACTATACCTATACTTACATCATCTCACCCGTGAGATAAGAGTCATTCATCATTAATAATTCAAAGTCATGAAGTTCTGTATTTATTGTGGAAAGCAGCTCCACGACGAAGCCAAATTCTGCACAAACTGCGGTGCCAAGGTTTACGCACCAGTGAGTGCCCGTACCTCAGACGACGGCGAGGGGATTGTGATTGACGCCCCAGAAGACGCCACCGTCACCATCTCCGAGGTACACGAGACGAAAGCCCCTGACACCACGGGCGAGTTTGTCATCAGCAGTTGGAGTAATCCAGATGCTCAATCATCAGAAGGTGATGCTCAATCATCAGAAGGTGATGCTCAATCAACAGAAGGCAATGAACAATAAATACAGAACTATCATGATGAACAAACGTTATTTCATCCTGCTCCTGATGGGAGTGGTGATGAGCTTTTCAGCCTCTGCCCAAGAGAAAGGAGGGCGTGGGTACTGGACATTGGCCTATTCGAGAACGCTTATTGAAGGTGAGCGTTCCAATGGCGAGAACACTGGCATCATCGATGGTCGGGATGGGCTGGCCGAGTTCCGCATTCTGCGATTCATGCCAGGCTCCTTCAAGTCCGATGGTACTTATACCGTAGAGAACAAACAGGATGTGACGGTCATCAATATGGGTGGTCAAAAGACGAAGGAGCAGCGCAACATCTACAGGTTGTCTGTTGGATGGTCGCAACCTCCGCAGTATGTCAAGATCACAGAGGAGGGCAAGATTGCTCTTGATGTCAAGGCCACGCTCGATGGAAGTCCATACGATCCTGCATCGATGGCCAGAGGCTTCGGTATCGTCCAAGAGTATTATGACATCGAGATGGAAGTCGGCATCATGCCGGCAGTCACCGTCGGGAAGTTCACGATGGGTTTCAACCTGATGCAACAGGTGCTCAGCACATGCGACGGCTCATCAACAGACCTCCTCGAGGAGGCGATGGACAGGGCCATGCAGAGTGCGGGTATCAATGAGGAAGACCTGGAAGATGCCATGAGGGCAGCCATTGGCGATGACGAAATTGATGCAGAGTGGCACAGTGGTCTTACAGATGCGGCATCTGGAAAGCTCTACAATGACGAGGATTTCGTGTGTAATCTGAAGTTGGGCGAGGATTCCTACATGGCGGTTGTTGTGACGACCACATTCCATAGCCGGACTTCTTTCAATACGAACACTTACTCCGTTGTTCAGTATTATCTGTATAGGTATGGTGGGGATGATGTCGATGTCACCACCCGTGCTGACGACAAAGACCAATGGCAAACGACTGAAGGAACAGACAGTCTCAGCCAAGGTGGGGACGATGATGAAGGTGGCGAAAGCAAGGGAACGTCGCTGCCACCATGGGTCATCCCTGTTGCCGTAAGCACTGTTGGCGTTGTGGGCGGCTTCACATTGTTACGCGTTCTCCGCAAGAAGGATGAGAAAGATCCGACGAAGGGTGGGGCGAATGACAAGCCGAATGATCCGGCGGTTCCACCCGTCAATGACCCTGCGAATCCGAAAGAAGAAGCAGCGGTTCCACCACCACCTCCAGTGATGCCGCCACCTCCTCCAGTGACTCCTCCTCCACCACCAACACAAACGAAGCAGGGTCAGGAGGGAAAGGAGAAGGAGAAGAAGAAGGACGAGAAGCCCAGCACCTACAATATGATTCTCTACAAGGAGTTTGGCGACACCTTGATGGTGGGCGATGTTCCTAAGCTTGTCGGTGCCCGAATTGAGGAGATCACTGCCAAGGGCGAAAGGATTGACCGCCAAGACCTGACGGCTCAGATCGAGATTGCGGAGGGCGACAACATCACCATCGTCGAGAAGGGCAGGTATGACAAGTATCGTGCCGCGCACATCCAGGTGGACGAATTCCCGAAGAAAGAGCCGTTGGAGGGCGTCGTTTGGTTCGTCTTCACCGCTCCAGGCGGATCGCTGCGCAACAGGGTGGTCTTCAACATCGTGGATGGCGAGGTGCGCTTCAGACAGGACAACCTCACCCTCCCTGCACGCTACGAGAAGGAGGTGCGACTGCCCTTTGTCGTGGTGGGCATGAACGACGGAACGGCCAAGATTGAGGCGACCATCAAGGATGAACACAACAAGGACACGACGGACTACAGTATCAAGACGGAGTGGAGCGAGAAGGATGAATGCTACTACGCCATCATCAAGGATCAGGTGCTCGACCCGAAAAAAGACGAGGGCATCGCCGGCAACTATCTCCATTACACCATCAAGATCGAGGCCAGCAAGGAGACCCCCAAGAAGCGTGTCATCAAGGGCGAACTGCCCATCTACCGCTACTACATGGGTCTGGTGATGCGCATGAACGGCAACGTGAATTGCTTCTACGAGGAGTTCAAGCGCGGCTACCACGACCCCGAACTCAAGGTGCGACTATCTGATGGCCAGGACTATGCTCCCGCCCAGCAGGAGTGCTACCTGAAGCTCTATGAATATGATGAGGAGGAGCACAAGCTCTACGTCATCGACCCCACGCCGAAGACGGTGAAGTGGACGGTGGCCGACATCTCCAAGCGAGGCGGCGCGCAGAAGGTCATGATGGATCTGATCGGCAACGACGTGACGCAGACGGGACTGAATGCGACGTTGGCCGCTGCCGGTCTGGGTGCAGACATCGGCTCCCTCGTTTCTCATGCCCACATGGAGGCCTTCAAGGACTACAAGCTGGATCAGCAGCGCAATCTCCAGTTCCAGCAGCTGCTCAACGGCCTGGGCTTGCAGTTCAAGGCTGAATGGCAGAGCGGCGGCGAAGGCAAGGTCTATTATTTGCTTCGCTGTGTGAAGGGCGTGCTCGTCGCTCCCAACCGCTTCGATGCCGAGATGGAAATCACCGCCGAGTACAAGGAGAAGACCTATTCCTTCAAGCGCGTCGTACACATCCTCTCACAGCCTCGACGCACCTACGACGACAACTTCACCGAGCGGGCTGCACTCGAGAAGGACGAAAGGATTGAGGCGGGTCTGCACGAGATCGAGGGCGGTCTCATGGCCGCTGGACTGACGGGTCAGATGGCGCCGCTGCTCTATACCATCCGTCTGCAGCTCGACTTCTACGATTTCGACTACGGCTACGATGCCCGCACCATCAAGTCCATCCAGAACTGCTATCTCCACTCCCTGCAGCGGCTCTCCGACGCGGCCAATGAGAAAGTGGCCGAGATGGATGCCGTCGATAAGCTGGAGAAGTACAGCCTTGACTGGTGGCTCGAGTGGAGCTACCAGGGTCATGACCTCCTGGAGAACATGAACTGGGCGGAGCGCATCGCCTTTGGCATCGCGTCGTTCGGATACTCCGAGCTGGTCTTCAACATCCCTTACCAGATGAAGCAGTGCATCGTCGAGGGCAAGGGCAACGAGACCTGGGTGGATGCCTTCTGCGTCGGCGCATGGGAAGCCGGCAAGGCCTACCTGATAGAGGCGGGCGTCGGTGCAGGCCTCGGCGCCTTCAAGATTGGCGCCAAGGGTGTCAGCCAGGGCATCAAGACGACCGGCAAGGGCTTGGCCAACGCGATGAAGACCGCCGGAAAGGAGTCGCTGAAGGCCGGCGGAAAGGTGGCGAAGGAGGCGATGCTGGACGGTCTGAAGATGATGAAGGAATACATGAAGGCGGAGGCCAGCGCAGGACTGAGGACGTGGGCCAAGAAGCAGATCACGCTCTGGGAGAAGGGCGCTGCGGAACGGTTCATCGGAGGAAAACTGAAGTCGTGGTTCTCAGGGACAACGAAGAATGCCGTGAGCGGAGCCGAGCTCAACGCCGCCGAACAGTTCGCCAAACGTCAGGCGGTGGAGAACATCGAGAACCTGCAGACCGCGCTCGAGATGTACAAGGCGTATCCGACCTCGCAGAACAAGCTGCTGATGAACCAGTACATCCTCAAGTGTCAGGCCGACAAGCAGACCATGATGCTGCTCAAGACGCCGCGACTGCTGGGCGACGACCCGCTGCTACAGGGCCTGAGCCTCAAGCCGCTCAAGCGCGAGTTCAACAGCCTGCTCAAGAAGATATACAGCGAGACCGACGACCTCGTCAAGGCCGACCTCGCCAAGGCCACCGAGGGCAAAGTGCCGTTCAGCAAGATCCAGGTGCTCAACGCATCGGGGTCGAAAGCCGACCTGCTGAAGGAAGGACTCGACATCACCTTCGACCGCGACATCACCTACTACTGGGTCGAGAAAGTCAATGGCGTGGATAAGGTACACTACTTCAACCAGACATACGTCGAGAAGCTCTACGCCAAGCACTTCAGGAACATCGTCAACCAGAAGACCTTGCCCACCAACACCCTCGGGTTCAACCCGCGCAACCTGACCCCCGAGGCTCTGAAGAAGCTCGAGAGCCAGGAAGCCAAGCAGGCCGCCCTCGCCGCCAAGCTCTACGACCAGACCGTCATCGAGGACGTGCTGGGTCATGCCGAGAGCTACGGCGACGACCTCCTCCGCATGGTCAATCCCGAATACCACGCCGTTGCCCTGCAGAATCCTGCCAAGGTGGCCGACGCCATCTTCAACAAGGGCATGGAGCGCTTCAACTTCGCCGACGACCTCTGGAAACAGGCTCAGGCCAACTCCGGATGGGAGAAGGAATTCCTCGAAGGCCGCTATGTGAGCGAGATGATGGAGGGTTGCCGCCAGCTCAAGAAGGTGTTCGGGCTCCTCAAGAACCGCGACGCCCAGCGTCACCTCTTCTCGAAGATTCCTGGCGACGTGGAGAAGGCCGTCAAGATCATCGAGAACCTCGACGGCGTTCAGGTCAAGCTCAGCGACGCCCAGGCCCGCCTTGCCGAGATGGGCTACTCCTTCGCCGACCTCGCCAAGGAAATCAGCGACCTCGTTTACCAGATCGGATAGGGCAGCCGAGTTGGATACAAGAATCCCTCGCAAAGCGGAAGGCGATGCGAGGGATGATGTTTTTGTCACATTCGGACAATTCTCAGCTCGATTGTATTAAATTTTGCGCGAAACATGAAAAAATGCGGCAGCCCTTGCAAGGTTGTCGCATTTTTTCGTTACTTTTGCAATCGAAAATTAAACTTTTGGAGAAAGAGAGCCAACAGTTTTTCGCACCCTCTTAAAATACCACATTAATATGCGCGAATAACGAAGGCTGCCAGCTCACCCTTTATGGCGTGGGCATTGGTAGTTTTCGGCCATGTTCGCGCAAGGGAGTGGTATCCCTGAGAGGGCGGGTCTGATTATGAAGGTGCTCCGCGCCTCTTTTTTCAGAAAACAACAAGGACGAGGTTATGAACATGAAACGAACAAGCAACGAGAATGGCGGACGCCCTCCGCCTGTGGAGGTGGAGGAGGGGTGGTAAATGACCGCTTCTGCCATGTGGCGGAAATGCTGCTGGCTGAATTATTCATATTATCCATATTTATTTCTTATCATCCATTCACAAGAAAAAGGAGCATCCGAGGGTCGGGTGCTCCTTTGGTTTGTATGTGCCGGTCCCGTTCCGTCCGTGGTGGGAGGGAGGGGGGACGTCGGGGTCTTATTCCTCGTTGAGGATGTTCATGATTTCGCAGCAGGCTTTGGCGACGTTGGTGCCGGGGCCGAAGATGGCGGCGACGCCGGCCTTGTAGAGGAAGTCGTAGTCTTGGGCGGGGATGACACCGCCGGCGATGACGAGGATGTCCTCACGGCCGAGCTTCTTGAGCTCTTCGATGACTTGCGGCACGAGGGTCTTGTGTCCGGCGGCGAGTGAGCTGACGCCGAGCACGTCGACGTCGTTCTCCACGGCCTGGCGGGCTGACTCGGCTGGGGTCTGGAAGAGCGGTCCCATGTCGACGTCCATGCCGCAGTCAGCGTATCCTGTTGCCACTACTTTGGCGCCGCGGTCGTGTCCGTCCTGTCCCATCTTGGCGATCATGATGCGTGGACGGCGGCCGTTGGCCTGTGCGAATTTCTCGGTGGCGGCGCAGGCGTCCTTGAAGGCCTGGTCGCCTTTGGATTCTGAACTATACACGTTGCTGATGGTTCTGATGATTGCTTTGTATCGTCCCACGACGGCCTCGCATGCGTCGGAGATTTCGCCGAGGGTGCATCGCAGTCCGGCTGCCTTGACGGCGAGGTCGAGGAGGTTGTTCTCGGACTTCTTGCCGTCCTTGAACTCCTGCACGCACTTGGTGATCTCAGCGAGAGCGGCCTTGCAGGCGGCTTCGTCGCGGTTGGCCTTGAGCTCCTTGAGGGCTGCTTCCTGCTGGAGGCGCACGGCGGTGTTGTCAACCTCGAGGATGTCGAGTGGATCTTCGTGGTCGAGGCGGTATTTGTTGGTGCCGACGATGGTCTGCGTGCCTGAGTCGATGCGGGCTTGTGTTCGTGCTGCGGCTTCTTCGATGCGCATCTTGGGCAGGCCGGTCTCGATGGCCTTAGCCATACCGCCGAGTTTCTCGATTTCCTGGATGTGCTCCCATGCCTTGTGGACGAGCTCGTTGGTGAGTGTCTCGACGTAGTAGGAGCCGGCCCATGGGTCGATCTGCTTGCAGACTTTGGTCTCGTTCTGGATGTAGATCTGGGTGTTGCGGGCGATTCGGGCCGAGAAGTCGGTTGGCAGGGCGATGGCCTCGTCGAGGGCGTTGGTGTGGAGCGACTGGGTGTGTCCCAGCACGGCTGCCATGGCCTCGATGCAGGTACGTCCTACGTTGTTGAATGGGTCTTGCTCGGTGAGCGACCATCCGGATGTCTGCGAGTGGGTGCGGAGCGCGAGCGACTTGGGGTTCTTGGCGCCGAAGCTCTTGACGATCTTGGCCCAGAGGAGTCGTCCGGCACGCATCTTGGCAATCTCCATGAAGTGGTTCATGCCGATGGCCCAGAAGAAGGAGAGGCGTGGTGCGAATGCATCGACGTCGATGCCTGCGTTGACACCCGTGCGGAGGTAGTCCATACCGTCGGCGAGGGTGTAGGCGAGCTCGATGTCGGCGGTGGCGCCTGCTTCCTGCATGTGGTATCCGGAGATGGAGATGGAGTTGAACTTAGGCATCTTCTGTGATGTGTATTCGAAGATGTCGGCGATGATCTTCATGGAGAATGCTGGTGGGTAGATGTAGGTGTTGCGCACCATGAACTCCTTGAGGATGTCGTTCTGGATGGTTCCGGCCATCTCCTCGAGCTTGGCGCCCTGCTCCAGACCTGCGTTGATGTAGAAGGCGAGCACTGGGAGCACACCGCCGTTCATGGTCATGGAGACGGACATCTTGTTGAGTGGGATGCCTGCGAAGAGCACCTTCATGTTCTCGAGCGAACAGATGCTCACACCGGCCTTGCCGACGTCACCGACCACGCGAGGGTTGTCGGGGTCGTAACCACGGTGGGTGGGGAGGTCGAAAGCCACGGAAAGTCCCTTCTGGCCAGAGGCGAGGTTGCGGCGATAGAACGCGTTGGACTCCTCAGCTGTGGAGAAACCTGCGTACTGGCGGATGGTCCAAGGACGGAAGGGGTACATCATGGAGTAAGGACCACGGAGATAGGGAGGAATACCGGCAGTGAAGTCGAGGTGCTCCATGCCTTCGAGGTCTTCCTTGGTATAAACGGGCTGAATGTCAATCTGCTCAGGAGTTCTCCAGTTGGCGCTGATGCCATTCTCTTTCTGCCACTGCTGACCATTCTTCTCCTGAATGCCAGCATAAATGTCTATATTGCTGAAATCTTTTCTTGCCATAATCAGATACCGAGTTTAGCGTTGTACTCCTTGAGCGTTTCGAGTTGATTAACACGTACATGGATGAAGTTCTCGATGCCGGCGGCCTTGAGGTCTTCGGAGCAGGCAGGAGCACCGGCAACGACGTACATGGCACGTCCGTCGAGGTACTTGAATGCGGGGATGGCATACTCTGCGTACTCATCGTCGGAAGAGCAGATGACCACGATGTCGGCATTGGCCTTGAGGGCTGCGTCCACACCTTCCTCGACGGTCTTGAAGCCGAGGTTGTCGATGACCTTGTAGCCAGCTGCGGCGAGGAAGTTGCAGGAGAACTGCGCACGGGCCTGACGCATGGCGAGGTTGCCGATGGTGAGCATGAAGGCGACGGGCTGCTTGGCTGCCTTCTCGGTGGCGAGACGGAGGGTCTCGAATTCGGAAGCGAGGCGGCTCTTGTTGAGGGCGGGAAGTTCGCCTGCCTCATGACCGCACTTGCAGCAGCACTCCATTGGAACCTTGCCTTCGCTGGTCTCGGTGAAGTTGGGGAACTGGTTGGTTCCGAGGATGAACTCCTTACGCTTGGCGGCATCGGCATGACGCTTGTCGTTCGATGCGTTGACGGCGTTCTGGATGTTGCCGTTGAGGGTCTCGGCGAGGAAACCGCCGGCGTTCTCCACCTCGAGGAAGAGCTTCCAGCCTTCCTTGGCGATGGCGTCGGTCAGGTGCTCGATGGTGTAGGAACCACCAGCCACATCGACGAGCTTGTCGAAGTGAGCCTCTTCCTTCAGCAGGAGCTGCTGGTTGCGGGCGATGCGCTCAGCAAAGTCCGTCGGCGTCTCGTAAGGCTTGTCGAACGGAGTCACCACGATGGAATCGACGTTGGCGATGGCGGCCGACATGGCCTCGGTCTGAGAACGGAGCAGGTTCACATAAGAATCGAAGAGCGTCTGATTGTACTCGGAAGTCATGGCGCATACGTGCATCTGGCAAGCGCAGTCGCACTTGGGCTCATACTGCTTCACGATCTGTGCCCAGAGCATGCGGGCGGCACGGAACTTGGCAATCTCCATGAAGTAGTTGTCGCTCACGCCCATGTTGAACTTGATGCGCTTGGCAGCCTCGGTGGCGTCGATGCCCGCCTCGGTCAACACGTTCATGTACTCAGCACCCCAAGCCAGCGCGTAACCCAACTCCTGATAGATGTAAGCACCGGCATTGTTCAGTGCCACGGAGTTGACGTTGATGCACTTGTAGCCAGGCAGTTCGGCCAGCGCCTCGATGAGCGGCTTAGCCTCGCTGAGCACAGCCGACACGTCCTTACCCTTGCAGAGAATCTTGCTGATGGGGTCGAAGTTGATGGAGCCCTTCAGGTCTGCAAGCGGGTAGTTCTTCTCCTTGAAATAAGCGACAAGAATCTGAGCCAGCTCCACGCAATGACGCTGACAGGTCTTGAAGTTCAGCTCCACATACTGAGGCAGGATGCCGTCGAGCAGGGCAGCGATGAACTCCTTGCTGACGTTCTTGCCCGGCACCTTGAAGCCGAGCGAGTCCACACCCTTGTTCAGGATGTCGAGCGCCTTGGCATTCGCAGCCTTGGCATCCTCAAGAGACAGCTCTTGGGAGCTTTGCCCCAAGTGCTTAACATCAATCTCTTGACGCACAAACCAAAGATTGTTGTCCTTCTTGTTGCCGCGGATGAACGGGAATTCACCGGGCAGAGAATCGACTGCCTTGAGATCCTTCAAGTCCTCGCGGCGGTAGAAAGGCTGTACGTTAAAGCCTTCGTTGGTTCTCCAAACCAACTTCTTCTGGAAGTCCGCACCCTTGAGGTCCACCTCAATCTTGTCCAACCACTCCTGCGTGGTAGGTGCCTGAAACTCCGAGAAGAGTTTTTCCTTGTTATTAGCCATAAAATATCAATTAAAAAAGTGTTGTAAGTGTTTTCACATCTTATATGTCTTCCCCTACGCATGAGTGCGCACGTGAAAGAGCCCACAAAGGTACGCATTTTTTCTATATTCGACAAAAGAAAACGGATTTTTTTATGATTTTCATCATAACTTGATGTTCATCCCGTCCTCTGCGAGCATTGTGCTGGGGAATATTTGCTGCGCCTCTTGCAGTAAGGTCAACTCGGAAATCCCTTCGTCGGAATCTTTTGAGGCAGGTGTTTTGTAGCGTGAGGAGAAATGCCCGAGGATGAGACGACCGACTTGGGCATCGAGGGCAATTTGAGCAGCTTGCGCGGCAGTGCTGTGGAAGGTCTTCTTGGCGAGGAGGGCGTGCTCGGAGGCAAAGGTGGCTTCGTGATAGAGGCAGGTGATGCCACGAAGAAGTTCGGCGAGCTGGGGACGGTAGGTGGTGTCCGTACAGTACGCATAGGAACGGACAGGGTCGGAGGGTGTGGTGAGCCGCTCGTTGGGAATGAGGTCGCCGTCAGGAGTGGTCCAGTCCATCCCTGCCTTGATGTTGTTGATCTGTGAAATGGGGATGTGGTAGAAGTCTATCATATCCCGTCGGATGTGGCGTGGTGTAGGTTTCTCGCGGAAAAGATATCCGCAGCATGGAACACGATGGGTGAGGGGAAGGGTGGAGATGGTGACGGATCGGTCTTCGTAGATGACTTGTGGAGTGCGTGGGTCAATCTCGTGAAGGATGATGCGGTAGGGGAAGTCAGCACAAAAGTAGTCGATCTGTGGCTGGAATACGCGCTCGAGATCTTGGGGGCCGTAGATGTGGAGGTCTTGGATGCGTCCGAGCAGTCCGAAGGTGGAGAGCATGCCGATGAGTCCAAAGACGTGGTCGCCGTGCAGGTGTGTGAGGAAGATGGCCTGCAGATGGGAGAAGCTGAGGCGTGAACGTCGCAGAGCCATCTGTGTACCTTCTGCACAATCTAACATAAAGAGTTTCTCGCGGATGTTGACAATCTGTGAGGAACTGAGGCGGCGAGGGGTGGGGAGGGCTGCACCGCATCCGAGGATGTTTATTTCAAACTTTTCCATCTTATAACTTTTTCATCTTACATCTTTCCTATTGATCATTCACCAGTTGTTTTTGGCCGGATGTCGTTGGCAGAAGGAGAGGAAGTCGCAGTAGGCACAGTTCTTATCGTCAGTACATTGGCTGAAGGTGCCGTTGGGGGCGTCTTCCTCGTATGGGGTGAATATCTCTGTGATCTTCTGGGAGAGCAGGTCGTCGTAGAGCTCGCTGTATTGTGTCTTGTAGTCGGTGATCTCCTCTTTCTTGCTTCCGTCTGCAGGAGCAAATTTGACGATGCCTGAGTAGTTGCCACCATATTCTTTTGCGCAGTACATCAAGGCCGGAACGGTGGATGGGGTAGAGTCGACGGGGGTGAGTTCCGGGTCGAGAACTGAGGGTTGGCAGTTAGGGTCGGTGAGTACCTTGCAGTAGTAGAGTGTCTGCATGATGTGGTAGTTGCCAGCGCACTTGTCAGGATCGAAAAGCTCTTCGACGGTTTTGGCTCCATGAGGTTTGCTGCTGGTTTTGTAATCGACGATTCGAATGCGATCGGAAGTCGGAGTGTGGAGCAAATCGAGACGATCCACGAAGCCACCGAGGAGTAGCTGATGGTTGAACATCGGGAGTTGGTACCCAGTGGTGTATTTATATTCCTGAGTAAGAATGAGCCAATAGCCTCCTTGTTTCTCAAGTTCTTCTGCCATCATGGCGTCGGCTTGAAGTTGATTGAGGATAAACTTCTTGATGACATGCCGATTGATGAGTTGGGTGCCGTTGAGAGTAGGCAATTTATCAGAATGGAAGAGAATGTGGGCGAAAGATTGGTTGAGTTCGTAAGTGACGCGTGCATCGTCGGCAGCCAATGCCCTTACTTCGCTGCTGTAGAAAGGCTTTCGTTCGTAGGGCAGATACAGGTGATGCATGGCATCGTGGAAAATGTTTCCGAACATGGGCTTGTCGATGTCGTCTGACACCTCATCCTCGGGTCGTAGTCCAGCCACATAATTGAGGTAGAACTTGAGCGGACATTTCATGTAAGTATTGATGGCGGAGGGCGAGAGGATGTGCTCTTTGTTGAAACGTGCATACAGCTTCTCCATCACGTCGGCATCTTTCTTGATGCTGATGGGGCTAACGGCTTTGGTCTCGTTATAAGCTGTGAATGCGCGGAGGGCAATCTCTTGATTGGGGCTAAAAAGATCGTCTTTTTCTGCAAGGGTCTGCAACATGAAGCGCGACATCTCACCTTTATTGCCTGAGTCGGTGCTGGAGTTGTAGAGCAGGGTAATGTTCTCGGCTCGTTGTAGGAGACGGTAATAATAATACGCATAGAGGCTTACTTCTCGTTCGATGGTCGTCATGCCGTAAGCTGCACGTAGGGTGTAGGGTATGAGCGATGAACGTTTGACGCCCTTGGGTATTTGTCCTTCGTTAACGGAGAGCATGATGACATTTCGGAAGTCGAGATTTCGAGTCTCAAGCAGCCCCATCACTTGAAGTCCGACTGCGGGTTCTCCATGGAATGGAATGGTGGCTTGACTCATCAGTTGGCGGATGAGTCGTGAGAGAGTTTCGTCACTCACAGCCAGAGCTGACAATCCTTGTTGCAGGGTATGGATGCGATTGACGGTGGTGTAGGCTTTGAATATGCTTTCTTTGTAGATCTGTAGCGTGAAATCTTTCTGGTCAATGGCTCCTTGATAACTGTGTCCGACCATCGAAATGATCTCTGAAAGATAAGTGGTCAGTTGCTTGCCTGTAACGGGTGTGAAGATGCGTTGCATGATGGGATTGTCTGCAAATCTTTCCATGCCGGGGAAGACCACGTTGTCCTTCGAAAACTCCTGCAGTTTCTCGTTGCACGCATTCCCAATCAACTTCTGGATGAAAGCATGCTTCAGTACGGCTGCCACATATTTATATCTCCATGCCCCCGAGCTGGTGCGGCCATGCACTTGTAGTTCCAACAATGTCTGCACCAAAGAGTTGATGGGTGTCTCTGTCAGCGGATAGCCCATTGTCACGTTGATGGCTGGCACCTTGTCGATGCTGTGCAAGACGGGTTGCAAGAGGTTCTCGTTGCAGAGGATAACAGCAGAATTTCTCCAGTCGAGACTTGATGCTTGAGGGTTTAGAGCAGAGGGATTAGCGTTAGAGATAATATCCTTCACCCATTTGTCGATGTAACGTGCCTGAGCATTTTCGGTGGGTGACTGAATGAAAGTAATGTCTTTGAGGCTTCGCATGTTGTTGAACAGATCCCTGCCCTCAAACTCATTTCCCAAAAGACGGATGTTCTCAAGGATGAACTGCCCCGCTTCGTACTTGCTCAAGACCTTTCCATCTCCCTTGGAAGACTTTGTATATGTGATGTCATAATCCCAATAAAACTTAGTGTCGCGATGCTGCTTGATGTAGCGGAATAATTCCCGTTCAGTCTTGTTGAGCACATTGAACCCCACCATCACGTAGGTCTTAGCAACCAGTCTTGCGTCAGTGCGCTTCCTCATTTCCTCATCTTTGTCTGTCAGCACTTCAATGACCTTACGTTTTAGCATCCCTTCGTACACCATCGGTTCCTTGCCTTCAGAAATGGTCAGCAAAGCCTCTTGATATGCCTCATATATATCTTCCAACCGATTCCAAAGGTTGATGAACTTGCTTTTCAATAGAGTTTCTGGTTGAGACTCATAAATGCCCCAATGAGTGGACTGACCGAAAAACTGTTCAATGGCCTTTCGTTGCTCGTCTTCCAAGAAGGAAAAGTCGGTCATCTCCTTCAGGTCGGCAATATTTAAAAATAGTTTGGATGGTTCCACCAGATTATTGTCAATATCCTGAAAATCGCTCAACATTGTTTCCATCAAGGAATATAGTTGGTCAAGTGTCTTGGTGGGCTGCATTTTCTCTTTGTATACCTCCCATAGCTTTACTATCAGATAGATGGAGTCGCCCACCGTGTGTTCAGACAGCTCTGCAAATAATTCACTGATGGTGGTGTATTCGGGGGTCCACATGGTTTGCCCTTCGCTGTTGCTCCACAGGTATTCGTTGAAGAAAAGCGATGCACGTTTGTTAGGGAAGATGATGCAAGTATCCTGAAAGTTCCCTCCTAATTTCTGATAGAGGTCATCAGCCACAAGTTTCAAGAATGGTGTCATAGTTCTGATGGATGCGATAATATGTGATTACATGCCTGGAAATTGAAAGAATGGAAAACCTCCTCCATTCTGAGGCGTTCTTTCCTTAAGCTCTTGGATGTGGGGCTCAAAGTCCTTGTCAAAGCGGGCGATGTTTTGGTCGAGAAATTCGAGGCGGTCGGCAAGCCATTGTTTTAGCACTTTGATTTCCTCGTCGTATGAACTGACACGATAAGCAGCAAACCATGAGATGGCATCGCCCCCTCCCATACCACCAAAGTTTCCAAACCCACCTGGCATCGGAAAACCACCAAACCCGCCAAATCCTCCTTGTGCTGACTGTTGTTCATTATTGGATGCTGGCTGTTTGTCTTTTTCTACGAAGAGCTCGGGATATTCCTTGAAATGTCTTTCTTTTGCTTGTGCTACAGTCTTGGCGTGCTGATCAATGTACGCATTGATTGCCTTGTTGCTGAGAATGGTCTTGCGCAGTTGTTGGTATCGTGTCTTGACCGCCTTGCGGAAAGCTGGATCTTGCAGAAGCCGTTGCCAGAAGGCTGGGGTGGGTTGTGTATTGCCACCTTCAAAACACCATGCGTCTATTTTGTTTGCATTGCAGAAGTTGCAATTACCATAAGCGAGATTATAGTCCCACATGGGACCAGCAAAGAGTTTTCCACCAGTCCCATCAGCATGTTGTCGTTCCTTATAAAAATAGGCGCTACGTTTGTAGCCGTCTGCATTGAGGCTTAACTCTGTATGAATGAAGTAATCGACGAATGATGCTACGTCAATGTATTTTGCATAACCTTCCTTGGGGTCTGCAAAAGTTTCTGATTGGATGTTTTTTTCCATTTCGTCCACAAAATTCTCAATGTATGTCATCTGTTCGGGTTGCAGATTCTTTTTCTTTGGGTAGATGCATGACCACGTGATTCTGCTGGTCATGATGCCCTCACCGATGCCAGGTACTTTCGAGGGAAAAGTCGCATCCTCTTCATTGTAGGTATCAATACGCAAGAGGTAGCCACCTGTTAAATTCACTCCTTCGATGTCTGTCTTTTTCAGTTTAGGGATATTTACACGTTCGTCACCTCGCTTAATTGCTTCAGAGAAGATGTAAACACCAATATATTCACCATCCATCAAAACTTCCACCATTTGAGTGCGTGGTGCCCAATGTCCCATTTCACGCCATAAGTGGAAGGCCAACGGGTCACGTACCATAGATACGTCATTGTAAGGGCACAGCAATACCCAGTCACTACCTGCAGGCATCCCCAGAAGCCCCACTTTCACTTCCTTTCCATCGCTATCCCGTGTTTCCAATGTGTATTTTTTCTGATTGAACGCCAGTGAACTGTTGCCGCGCAACTTGATACCAATGTAGCCATCATAATCCTTCATCTTCATCTTGGCCATCACCTTTTTTTGAGCATTTAATGCCGTATCTGTGGTGATGGTGATGACGGGCAAATCAGAGTCCAAGTGCTCCATTTTTGTGTGTTCTACTTTGGGAAACATATTTCCAAAGTTCATGCTCCCGAAATTAAAGTTCCCCATATTCATCCCTCCGAAGTTGAAACCTCCGAATTGAGCGGATAGGTTGGAGGGTACCATGTAAGCTATGAAAGCCAATAGAAAGGCTGCATTCTTAATGTTACATTTAGTTTGTTTCATTTTACGTTGATTATAAAAAGCGTTAGTAAAAATTATACAGGAATGATAATGTTGTCGAGAATATACCATAGATAGGCCTTCACATCGGTGTAGCCAATCTGTAACAAAAGTCGTTTGTATTCTTCAATTTGTTTCTTATTTTCAGATGGGGCTAAAAACGTGCCATCTGCATTTTGTTTCACAGCTCCTTGTGCTGTCTTGTAGTCAATGATAATGGCTTGGTTGCCTTTCACAACTACTCGGTCTGGACGTTTGGTAGCTTGCAGCTGATTTTCCAAGAACAGAATGGCACGTTCGTTGAGAGCCTGCCAATCTTTTGAGAACCATTCAGGGTGTTCATCGGCAATTCTTTCAATCATTGTCGTGACTTCTCTTTGTGCCTTTTCGGTATCAAGCAGTGATCCAAAACATCCTTTCGATTCCAATATATGAATGGCATGTGGTACATCATCGCGGGTGTGGATGTGTTGGAAAATGTTATGATAGAGGTTGCCAAGACTTATGAGACGGATATGCTCAGTGTGTGCTTGTGTCTGCGGATTGAGTGAGTCTTCGTTGATGAATATGTCAGAATCATAACTTTGCTTGAACTCTGCGATGGAGGGGTTTGAAACAAATGATACAGGCAGCGGGTCATATTCGCATTCTATCACATTTTTTTCCTTCTCTTGGACTTTTTGTTGGGTTGGCACAATGCTTCCATATTCGTATTGAGTAATCACATCGTTGATGTCCCTTTTCTCCATCATGTCTGGCATAGATTTTATCAGGAACATCTGAGCATTCTCAATCTTGGCGTTTTCATCTGGCATTTCTCCAATTTTATTGCCTGTCAAGATGATGAGATTATGTTTTGCACGTGTGAAGGCCACATACAAAACATTGATATTGTCCACAAGGGTCTTTAGTTCCTCGTCTTTTCTGTCTTGGGCAAAGAGACTGTTATCCTTGGCTTTGCTGACACTGATGGGCAATAATGGCATGGATTTGTAGGGAGAAGTTTTGGGAATACACCACATCACTTCTGAATTCTTAGGTTTGATAGACCAAGAACATGATGGAATGATGACGCTGTGGAACTCCAATCCTTTTGATTTGTGCATGGTCATGATGCGGATTCCATCGACAGTTCCATTGGGAATGGTCTTTTCGCATAGTCGCTCATCCCATGCTCGCAGGAAGGAATCAAGATCTGTAAGATTCTCTTCGCAGAATTGCTCTACAATGTCATTAAAATAGAAGAGATAGGCATCTTGATGGGGTTGCAGTCCGAGTTGAAAAATCTGATATATATTCTCAATTTGTTCAGTGATGGGCTTATAATACATTTTAGTCCGAGCTTCTTCATTGAAAGCTTCAGGAATGATTCCCACATGATAGGTGAGTGTAGTCAAATGTAATAGATTATCTGGCTCTGCTAAAACTCTTAAAGCACAGATAATGATGTTGATGACTGGGGATGCATCCAAGCGGAAAGCATCGTCCGACACCACCTTTGCATTTACGACTTCTGGATGATTGTTAAAGTAATCGCTGATAATTGCAGCCTCTTTGTTGGTTCGGATTAAGATGGTTATATCATTGGAATCCACTCCGTTGTCCATTAATTCTTTTACCGATAGTAGAATGCGTTGTAAGGTAGTCTGGTCAAGTTGAAAATCCTGGGCATCTTCAGGAGCAATTCCATGATAGTCAATATTCTCAATTCGTACAAATCCGTCTTCTTTCTTCTTATGGGCGATTTGTTGTACGTCGCTATATGCAAAATGGAGGTCGGGGCAATCTTCCTTCAATAATTCGATGGCGTTTTTGAACAGCTCATTGTTGAACTCTACCACATGCTTGGATGAACGATAATTGTAGGCAGCAGGTATTTTGCCTAATAAATTCATCAAATCTTCATCTTTTTCAATGTCATTCAGAATCCGCCAGTCGGAGTTTCGGAAACGATAAATACTTTGCTTCACATCGCCTACAATCAGGCAAGAACCATCGGTGGCGAGACTATTGAGAATAAGCGGTTTGAAGTTTTTCCATTGCAAGGTCGAAGTGTCTTGAAACTCATCAATCATAATGTGCTTGATGGTGGCACCTGTCTTTTCGTAGATGAAGGGAATGTCTTGTTTGTTGATGACATTGCGTAGAAAATTGGCAGTCTCTGACAAGAGAAAGCGGTTGTTTTCTTCGTTTAATGACTTCACCGTCTTGCTGATCTCATTCAGGAGCATCAGCGAATAGAGGTGCTGACCGATAGCATTGACTGTATATAGATGACTAACATACTCTTGATGCTTCTCAAAAGCTTCGTTCAGCATGGGCATGAGTACAGTTTCCACTTGTGGTGGTCGTGTACTTTGTTTCTTGGTTGTTTTCTTGAACCATTTATCTACATTGGTGGTGTATTCCTTAATGTCATCAGAAAACGTTCCTCTGCTGTTGTTGGTTGGCTCTTTGATGTTGTAGTCACGCACTTTTTCCATGAAGTTTACAATCTTCGTGGAAGCCTCTTTATCTGGAATGCCCAATTGTTTGTATGCCTCTATCATTTGAGCGCCCAAATCTGTCACGGCTTTTTTCTTGACTTCCAGATAAACATTGATGGTGTTGCGGTATTGGAGGATAATTTTGGAATCTGTGATAATTTCTCTGACTTTCTCTCCATGAATGAGATAGTTCTCTTTGAATATGTTCTTACCGAACTCCTTCACTGTATCTTCAACCTGCCACGAGTGATTCTCCTTGATTTTCTCCTCAATGAATTCAATGATAGTGCGGAATTCACTGGAGCCCTCTTTCATATTCTCGATGATTTGGTCAATGGCTTCCGACAACACCTCCGATTCATCTAGCTCCACTTTCATGTTGGTGGACAAATCTAGTTCGTTGGCTAAATCACGCACAATATCCTGAAAGAAGGAATCAATTGTTTCAATGTGGAAACGACTGTAGTCGTGTACGATGTTTTCCAGTGCCTTCTGTGTTCGTTGTCTGATTTTTGTTCTGTTGAAATGCTCCAAGTCAGTTTTGTAGGGTTCTTCTTGCCATTGGGGTAATGCCTTCATCGCCTTGATATTCTCCAATATCTTCTCCACGTATGCCTCAGATTTCTTCAGTCCATGGCTGATACCATACAATGTCCCTAAAATGCGTTGTTTCATTTCTGCCGTCGCTTTGTTGGTGAAGGTGACAGCAAGAATGTTCTGATATGCCATCGGATTCACGGTCAGGAGAGTGATGTATTCCACTGCTAATGTGAAGGTCTTGCCTGAGCCAGCCGATGCTTTATAGATTCTGATAGGTTTTAGGGGTTCCATTATTAACAAGTGATTATTTCATTCATCTGTATGTCGTGCGGTTCCGTTGGAATGGAGGGAAGCAACTGAAAGGGAAATGCGATACCGATGAGAGGGCACTTTAGATGTGGCAATAGACGGTCATAATACCCCTTGCCCCGTCCAAGTCGTTCTCCTCGTTGAGTGAATGCCATTCCTGGGATGATGGCAAGGTCTATCTGGGAATACTCCGTAAAGAGTGTACCGGATGATTCTTGGATTCCAAACGCAGCACCAGTATTCATTGTTTCCTCACCTTCATATATATGGAGAGCGAGGACGTCGCCGACTACAGAAGGAAGCAAGACTGTGTAACCCTGTGCATACAACGTACGAATGAGGTCATGAGTACAAACCTCATCAGGAAGAGAATGGTACAAGAGGATGATGTGGCAGTTCTCTTCTCGTTTGATGCGTTCAAGCAAGGTGCGTTTGATGCATTGGCTGTATGTATGGATCTGGTCGGTGGTATGCTGCTTTTTTCTTGCCCGAACCAATTCCCTGAGTTCCTTTTTGGTCATTGAGAGCCGGTTTAGTTTGTTTGGTCTTGAACAGTTGTATGGCTTTTTCTAATGTGGCATCGTTGCGGTTAAGGTACTGTACATAATCGCTCATCTCAAGAATGTTGTAAATAATGCTGCCATAAATGGCTTGTTCAAAAAGATGCTGAGATTTGAGTATCATGTTGTTACGGCGCAGAATACCCTTGCTGTCGGCATAGTGGATGAACGTATCTACGAGCCCTTGTCGTCGTAGGTATTTTTCTAGATCGGCAGCATTGTCGTAAGTGGAGAGTTTGGCGCGATTATTGTCTGTGTACTCGAAACAAAACTGGGCAATCGTTCCTTGAGTGACACACTCTGTGTAGTAGGGTGTGAGGGCGGTAGTGTCTTCTGCCACAAAATAGTCGGGCATGATTCCACCTCCGCCATAGACGATTCGTCCGATGCTGGTTTTATATTTCTCGCCTGTTTGATGGATGCTGTCTTGAAAGAAGAACTCACCTCGTTCATATCGTGTGATGAGATCCATTTCATACTCCTTGGGCTGTCCTTTTACATAAGGTTTTTGAATGCATCGTCCTGCAGGGGTGTAATAACGTGCAATGGTCAGATGGATGAGGGAACCATCAGCAAATTCAATAGGTTGCTGCACAAGTCCCTTGCCAAAAGAACGACGACCGACGATGATGCCACGATCATTATCTTGAATAGCGCCAGAGAAAATTTCTGCAGCCGATGCAGTGGTCTCATCAATTAGTACGATGAGCGGTATATCTTGATATGATCCACGTCCATCGCTGCGATACTCTTCACGACGTGAACGGCGTCCTTGGGTATAGACGATAAGTCTGTTTTTAGGCAGAAACTCGTTGACCATCTGGATGGCAGCAGAGAGATACCCCCCGCCATTGCCTCGCAAATCGACCACGAGCCCCTTAAAACCTTCTACCTCTAGCTCGGCGAGGGATGTGAGCAGCTCTGGATAGGTGGTCTCACCGAAATTCTTGATCTTGACATAGCCAAGCTCCTTGTTGATCATGTAGGTGGCATCTATGCTCTTGAGTGGAATGTCGCCACGCACGACCGTGAAGGACAAAGGTTTCTTTTGCCCATGACGAAGCACACCAATTTTCACCTGAGTGCCTTTCTCGCCCTTGAGACGATGAAGGGTTTCTTCGTTGGTAACCTCTTTACCCACATAAGGTTTTCCATCTACAGAAACAATCTTATCACCCGCCAAAATACCCACTTTTTCAGAGGGACCACCCTTGATGATGCCTGTGATGCGAACAGTGTCTTCACGAATGACAAACTGGATGCCGACACCACTAAAAGATCCTTTCAAGTCATCGTTGGCAGTCTTAGCATCCTTTGCTGAAATGTAAGTGGAGTGGGGGTCAAGTTCTTCTAGAATCTTAGGCATAGACTGCTCCACAATGGAGGCGATGTCCACCGTGTCCACATATTGATCATCAATGATGTGGAGCAGATCATTTAATTTGTTCGACGAGGTATTGATGATGTTGAGGCGGTTACCAGCAAAGCGGTTGGCGAAGAAGGTGCCAATGATGATGCCCACGATCACGCTGACTGCAATGATGATGGGTACCCAACGATTATTTCTGTTGATGTTATTGCTCATGTAGTTTTACTCGGTTGTTGAAGAAGCTTCTTTTTCGTATTTGGGCTCGTCAGGATTGATATACTCTACTTTGATGTTTGCGCGTTGTAAAAGTTTAATACCATCTTCCAATCTATAATGTTCTGAATAGACCACGCGTTTGATGCCTGCTTGAATGATGAGTTTCGCACACTCAATGCAAGGTGAGGCTGTTACGTAAAGGGTGGCACCGTCACTGGAATTGTGGCTGCGTGCTAATTTAGTGATGGCATTGGCCTCCGCATGAAGTACGTAGGGCTTGGTGACGTTGTTGTCATCTTCGCAGATATTTTCGAATCCAGAAGGAGTGCCATTGTAACCATCGGAGATGATGGCTTTGTTTTTCACGACGAGGGCACCTACCTGACGACGTTTGCAGTAGGAGTTTTCTGCCCAGATGCGTGCCATTCGCACGTAGCGGCAGTCGAGATGGTATAGTTTCTTTTCTTGATCAGTCATAATGTTATCTAATTGTTCCAAATCGAATCGTGTTTTGGTTGTTGTCGTTAAGATACATGTACTCAGCTCCGCTGGTGTAGGAAATGACGGAGGAGAGTATGTTGAGTAGTTGGTTGTCGAAAAGATTATCCGTGTTTGGCTTTTCTGTCAGTCGGAGTGTGATGGTTTGGTGTTTGCCATCAGCTTGCCAAGTACCTGAGAACGCTACGTTGGAGGAAAGGCGCCCTTGGAATGTCCCCGATGAGAACGATATGAAATAGCAGCTCCTGTCGGTGTCTGTATAAAAATTTTGAGTCTCTTTTGAGTTAGTGACACCATTGATGACAACCCCGTTCATATACCAAGTCCTGCCTACGAAGATTTCGTCAATGTCGTCTTCGCGTTTGCATGCACTCAGAACGAGGAGTGTCAGGGTGATCGTGAGGATGGTTTGTATTCGTCTCATGTTGATATTGTTTGTGTTATTGAATTCCGTTGCGATGGAGTAGGGCATCAATGGTGGGTTCTTGTCCACGGAAACGTTTGTAGAGCACCATTGGGTGTTCTGTGCCTCCACGAGAGAGGATATTCTCACGAAAAGAATGAGCCGTTTCTTTATCGAAGATACCCCGTTCTTTGAAAAGTGAGAAGGCGTCTGCATCGAGTACTTCAGCCCATTTATAACTATAGTAGCCTGCAGAGTAGCCGCCAGCCATGATGTGAGAAAACTGCACCGTCATGCATGTGTTATCGACTTGTGGCAGCAACTGGGTGCGGTGCCAGGCTTGACGCTCAAAATCGATGAGGTTGGCATGGAAGTTTTCTGTCATCGTATAGAAGGCCATATCAAGTAAACCAAAACTAACTTGTCGCATGCATGCGTAGGCTACATTGAAATTGCGGCTGGCTGTGATACGGTCAAGAAGGTCTTGTGGAATGGGATCACCAGTTTCGTAATGCGTGGCGAAAGTATTAAGGAAGTCTTTTTCTATGCTGTAGTTTTCCATAAACTGCGAGGGTAGTTCTACAAAATCCCAATACACATTGGTTCCAGAAAGGGTGCGATAGGTGGTGTTGGCAAAAATGCCATGCAATGAATGTCCAAACTCATGCAAAAAGGTTTCCACCTCGCCCAGGGTGAGTAGAGCAGGCTTTGTGTCAGTGGGTTTGGAAAGGTTCATGACGATGGAAACTTGTGGACGCGAGTTATTGCCTTTCTTGTCTTTCCACTGTTCTTTGAACGAAGTCATCCATGCTCCAGATTTCTTGGAAGTGCGAGGATGGAAGTCACAATAAAATAGTGCCAAGTAACGACCGTCTTGGTCGATTACATCGTATGCTTCCACATCAGGATGATAGACGGGCACATTCGGATTCTTGTGGAAGGTGATGCCATACAACCGTGTGGCCAATCCAAAGACACCTTGCTTAACTTTCGAGAGTTCAAAATATGGTCGAAGCATCTCGCTATTGATATTGAACCTGCTCTCTTTGAGTTTGTTTGCATAGAATGGAAAGTCCCAAGACATGAAACGTCGTGGGTCATCTACCGCCAAATCATTTGGGTCGATGCGATTCTCTTGATAATACAGATCTTCGACTTCCTTCACTTCTTTCTTTGCTGTTGGCATATAAGCCTCAATCAAACTGTTGAAGAGGTTATACACATTCTCCGTTTTCTCTGCCATGCGATGCACCAGCACATAATCGGCATAAGTGTTGAAACCTAAAAGTCGTGCCATTTCATGGCGCAGATTGACTATCTTGCCGACAATCTCCACATTGTTGTTGGCATTGTCGTGTGTACACATCGTGTTGTAAGCCATATACATCTTCCGTCTCAGTTCGCGACGGGCAGAGTAGGTGAGAAAGGGTGTGTAGGACGGTGCTTGAAGCGTGAACACATACCCTTCCATTTTTTTCTCCTTGGCTGTCTGTCTTGCAAGGTCAAGGGCACTTTCAGGCAGTCCTTCAAGGTCTGCATCATCTATGATGTGAAGGATGAAATCGTTGGTGTCCTTCAATTTGTTCTGTGAGAATTGCAAAGAGAGTACACCCAATTCTGCTGAGAGTTTGCGGAGCAGCTCTTTTTTGTCTTCAGGTAGATGAGCACCGTTGCGCACGAAATTCTCATAACATTTGGTGAGCAGCATCTTTTGTTCAGCATTGAGACGTATGAAGTTATCTGCTGAATGATCCTCATATACGGTCTTCACACGATGGAACAAGCCTTCATTTAGAGTAATGTTATTGGAATGCTCGGAAAGGATGGGCGCCATCTTTTGCGCCAATTCATCCATGAAGTCAGTGGTTTCAGCACTGAGCAAATTGAAGAATACTCCCGTCACTTTCGCTAAGAGTTCTCCTGTCGAATCGAGTGCTTCGATGGTGTTCTCGAAAGTGGGGACATCAGGATTTTTGATAATCTGCTCAATTTCCCAATCTTCTTCTTCAATACCCTTCATCATGGCAGGCTCGTAGTCGGCCTCTGTGATTTTGTCGAAGGGAATGTATTCGTATGTGGTGTAAAACGGATTCATATCTGTATATGTTGTTGTTTTGAGAGTAGTTGGAGGTCTTTGATAATGAAATTGCCTCGCTGCATGGTGATGAACCCTTCTTTCTGCAATTCGTTAAGTGTGATAGATACGTTGAGTCGGGTCTCATGGATAATGTCAGCTAGTTGAGTCATTTTGATTTGTAGATCCTTTCTCCCTTTGGATGTGGTAGAGTGGGCGAGAATGAACTTGACAATCTTGTGGCGAACGGTGTCATCCGGATAATAGCATAAAAGGCGTTGTGTTTGTTGGTATTTGTTGCAAGTGATGTTCATCAGGTTGATCTTGACGATGTGATTCGTCATGAGATGTGTCAGCATGACGTGCTTGTCGATAGTCAGCGTCGATCCCTCTGTGGTGAAAGCGTAGGTGCGCGAATAAGTTTGATACATGCCGAAGAGGTTGTAGGGCTCTATCACTTTCAAGTCGGATAGGTACTCTGTGAGTGTGAAATGAAGGTCGTTATTGCGATGCTCTGCCATTACTTCACCACTGATAATATAAATGAGTTTTCTGCAACTCTCGCCTTGCATCACGATTTCATCCCCTCGATGGTAGTTGACGAAGTCTAACCGGACGTGAGACATCACATCCGATATTTCTTGTGTGGTCAGTCCCTGAAACAGCGGCAACTGCAACAGGCGCTCAAACATCGTCAGCTCCATATACTCAATGCTCTAACCTCTATACTATTATTTCCCAACGATCAGCTTCTCCAATCCTTTCGTCATCCATTCCTTCATCTCGCCATCCTTGTCAGAATAGATGAAGAAGGCCATCAGTTCAGGATGTTTGGCAAGCACTTTCTTCGCCTCATCCATTCCTAACACCATGAAGGCTGTGGCGTATGCGTCTGCAGTGGCGCAATCCTGTGCTAAGACCGTTGAAGAAAGGATGCTGTGCTGAACGGGATAACCAGTGTGAGGGTCAATCGTGTGGGCATATTTCTTACCGTCCTTCTCGTAGTAGTTGCGATAATTGCCGGATGTCGCCATTGCCAATTGGGTGATCTGAATGATCTGCTCAATATCTGTACTGATGCTGGCTGGGTCATCGTTTGGTTTATTGATGCCTACATGCCACAGCTCACCTCGTGGATTGTAGCCCCTTACACGCACTTCACCACCAATTTCCACCATATAATTGCTGATGCCTTGACTTTCTAGGTATTTGCCCACAGCGTCCACGCCATATCCCTTGGCAATGGCGCTACAGTCCAACATGGTTTCAGGGTGTTCTTTCTGAATTTTTCCATCAACGAGTTTTACCTGTTGATAACCGATGTAGGGCAACAAACTATCAACCTTTTCTTGACTGACATTGTCCATATTTTTGAAACCGAAGCCCCAGAGGTTGACCAATGGCGCCACTGTGATGTCGAAGGCACCGTTGGTTTCTTTCGAAACTTCTTGAGCCAACGTAAATACTTCCACAAACATCGGGTTCGTATCTGTGCTCGTATTATTGTTGATGGCAGTGATGACCGACTCCTTATTAAAAGGGGAGAGGGAGGCATCCACCTGTTTCAAGGCATCCTCAATACCTTCCTGCAAGGGTTGAGTTGACTGGTAGGTAAGGTGGTAGAATGTGCCAAATACGCTTCCCTCACTTCGTTGCACCTCTTGTGCCACCCAGGGCTTTCCCTGTTGCGCTGCAGGAGAATCTTTCCCCTTGTCGCGACTCATAATGATATAGATGGTTCCAGCAATGAGTAAGGCGAGCAATGGCCAGCCCCACCATTTAATTTTGTGTGGTGCGTATGGGTCAAAAGGCTTATTCTTCGTCTTCTTCTGTTCGTCGTCCGTTGTCTGTTGTTTGTTCTCCATTATCTTTTTTGTTTTCTTCGTTATTCACTTGGGTTGGAGGTATGTCCCTGATTTCGATGTTCACACCTCGTTTGTGACTCTTCTTCATGCCCCAGTTTAGGTCGAAGATGAGACTATAAGTCCCCCCCCAACATGTGGCATTGGTAGTGTAGCCGTATCCAGGGATGCAGTTGGGCTTTGCAAGGTCGTTCTTCGTGGAAGCAATTTCACGTTTGTAGCGAACAGCCCATCCCATGTGGAAATTCCTGAAGATTCTCACCTCTACTCCGAATATCAGTTCTGCCCAATGGCTGGTACAGTTGATTCCTTTCATACTGAAAGGCTTGCTGCCTCCCCAAATGGGGTCTGTCTGCGCAGGACCAGCTATATCGTACGTAAACTTGGAGAATCCGTAGCGTGCACCTAAATAGAGCCGATTGCTTTGGAACTTGTCCTTCAACATGTTGAAATCAATGCCGATGCGTCCAAAGGGGGCGCTGGTCTCATAAGTCACCTTTGTGTTGAAATCCTCCTTCGAACATCTGCCTACACCTGCTTCAAAAATAGGGAAGAAGGTATTCTTCAGGTTCAATCGGAGTGCTCCCTCAAAGGTTCCATAGTCCGATATCATCATAGCGACAGGGCCATATCCATCTACAGACAACGTGAAGCCTTGGAAAAACACCAAGTGCTGTTGCTGCTCTTCCAATGCCACATATTTCGTCGGCTTAGGTTTCTCTCCTGGCATGACGGGTTCTTGCTGCTCCTGTGCTTGAGCAGACCATGCGGCTATAAAGAACAGCGCTATACAGATAATATGTCTTACATTTATCTTCATTCTCTTAACCCTCATCCCTAAACGCTAAACTCTCGATTCTCATCTCTAAACTAATTATTCGACTACTCCGTTAAAGAATATTTTGATGTTTGTCTTTCCATCATAGTTCACCTTCGAATCGCTAATCTCGATATGGTCGATGGCGGCATCCGTTGCTGTAACCTGATGTAACGTGTGGAATCGATATGTGCCACATTCTGGTAATTCCACATTAGGATAACCACTATGCTTGATTTTGATGGTATCTTTCAGCGTGATGCTCTTGTAGGAAAGAATCAGTGTGTCCATCTCGTTGAAATAACTCATTGGAACCTTCATGCTCGAGGCGCCATACAACTGGTTCACCAAGATGGTGTCCTTCCGTTGTTGAGTGGCACTCTCCGTGTAGCCTTGATTCACAAGTTCCTCATCGGGATAATCTTTCGTCACCGTGATGTTGCCCAACTTCCGATAGGTGTACACCGTCTTGTATCCAGGCATCAGGGTTGTCACAGTGATGGTGTCGCGATAGGTGATGGCTGTACCCTCCGAGTCATAGAACCCATAGTTGCATGTCACCATGTTGTCCACAGGGCAGTTGTTCGAATAACAACTGACCAGCAGCAATGTCGCCACTCCAATAATATGTCCAACCTTTATCTTCATTCTTCAAACTCCCCAAATTACAGATATCCCCTTCAACTAAATCTCCTTCTCCACCTGATACTTATTTCTCTCCTGACTGTTTCTGCTGATGAGGTCACCCAAGAATCCCGCCACGAATAACTGTGTACCCAGAATCATCATCGTCAGCGAGATGTAGAAGTATGGGCTGTCCGTCACCAGAGCGTGTGGTTCATGCTGATAGAGTGCAATCAATTTGAGGGCTCCTACCACAATAATGGCGATAAAGCCGATTATAAACATCAGGGTGCCGATGAATCCGAAGATATGCATGGGCTTCATGCCAAATGTGCTGATGAACCAGAGACTCATCAAGTCCAGATAGCCGTTCACAAAGCGGTTCCAGCCCATGAACTTGCTCTTTCCGTGTTGACGAGCCTGATGATGTACAGGCTTCTCGCCAATCTTGCTGAAACCGGCGTTCTTCGCTAAATAGGGAATGAAACGGTGCATCTCGCCATACACCTCAATGTTCTTCACCACATTGCGGCGATAAGCTTTCAAACCGCAGTTGAAATCGTGCAGATTGTGAATGCCGCTCACCATGCGGGTGGTGGCGTTGAACAGTTTGGTGGGAATGGTTTTCGAAAGAGGGTCACCCTTCCGACGGTTCATCTTGAAGCCGCTCACCAAATCATAGCCATCCTCCTTCACCATTCTATACAGCTCTGGAATCTCGTCTGGACTGTCTTGCAAGTCAGCATCCATCGTGATGACCACATCGCCCTCAGCCTTTTCGAAACCATGGAATAGGGCAGGACTTTTTCCGTAATTCCTTCTGAACTTGATGCCGTGTACCTCGGGAAAATTCCTGCTCAACTCCTCAATCACCTCCCATGAACGGTCGGTCGAGCCATCATTCACAAAGATCACCTCATACGTGAAGCCATTCTCGTCCATCACACGCTTGATCCACTCGTGCAATTCCGCGATAGACTCCTCCTCATTATATAGAGGAACAACTACTGAAATATCCATTCTATCTAATTATCATTAATACTCTAAACCCTTAACTCTCAGCTCTATACTACACATCAACCATTCCTTCTCCATGTTGCCGCTACAGCCACGATAAACGAGTAGAACAAGCTGATGAAGAAATTGTTGTTGAAAATCAGCAAAGTCTTCTCCCAGGCCGACAATCCGTCCGTCTCCCTCAGAATGTCCATCATCTGCGCATGCTGCGCCCCCATCCCCAATTGTTCATACGTCTGCACCATCTCTGGCTGAGTCAACATGGCGTTCAACTGCTCCATCAGCAACCCATCATCCAGAAAGTTGAAATATGCGAACACAATTAAGCCGTTCATCAGACAGGCATACATGAACATGGAAAAGGCGAAGAAAAGCCCCTGGAAATAACTCAGCCTCTCTTCAATCAGCGCCATTTTCCTGTTCAGACGTACTCCCAGCACCAACGGAAGCATCACGGACACGCCGCACAGCATGAAACACAACAGCATCATCAGTCCGTTATTATAGCTGATTCCTTCCACATACGAGAGGAACACACCTCCCCATGCCAGTCCCACAAAAGTGCCATACTCCATCGAGTACGACTTATATGTATAGTTCTTTGTACTCATAAACCACTAAATTCGTTGCAAATTTACGGCTTTTACTTGACAAAAACGCAATTATCCGCAAATTATTTCGTTCGGTATGATTTTTATTCCTATCTTTGCACAAATTTTGCAAACACTTTATCAAATAATTTATCAAATACTTTATTACTAGCCAATGAAGCACCTAATTGCAATTTTTCTGATGGGTGTGCCGCTTGCGCTAACGGCACAGAACCCTGTCATCCGCAATCAATTTACGGCTGACCCAACCGCGCGCGTATTTAATAATAAGGTGTATCTCTATCCATCGCATGACATCAAGCCTCCTGTTGGACAACGTCAGGACTGGTTCTGCATGGAGGATTACCACGTGTTCTCGTCAGAGAATCTAACCGACTGGACGGATCATGGCATGATTGTCACGCAGAACAAGGTGCCATGGGTGAGACCCAATTCCTATTCGATGTGGGCGCCTGATTGCGTTTACAGGAATGGAAAGTACTATTTCTATTTCCCGTCTTCTCCTGCTGCTGGTGGCGGTTTTGCTGTCGGTGTGGCCATTGCGGACAATCCTGAGGGACCTTTCGTTCCTGAGCCAGAACCCATCAAGGGCATCAATGGCATCGACCCATGTGTGCTCCTGGCATCTGACGGCAATGCTTACATTTTCTGGGGCAATGGAATGTGCGCCAAACTCAAGGACAACATGAAGGAACTGGCTGACGACAATCCGAAGTCAACCAGAAAATTTGGCGACCGCGAGTTTGAGATGGTGGGTGTCAACTGCCTCCAAGGTCTGCCCAACCGTCAGGCTGAAGGTCCATTCGCTTTCGAATACAATGGCAACTACTACCTGACATATCCTTATGTTCGTGAAAAGACCGAGGTTCTCGGCTATGCCATGAGCAAGAATCCGATGGGTCCATACGAGTACAAGGGTCTCATTATGGCTGAGCATGCTAACGGTTGTTGGACGAACCACCATAGCATCATCAACTACAAAGGCCAGTGGTATCTGTTCTATCATCACAATGACTTCTCACCCAGCGATGACAAGCGCCGTTCTGTATGTATTGATAAGCTGACCTTCAATGCAGACGGTACTATTCAGGAGGTGAAACCAACCATGCGTGGCGTGGGTATCAACAATGCGACTGAGAAGATTGAGGTTGACCGCTACAGCGAGGCCAGCAGCGATGTGACCACCGAGCTCATTGACACGGTCAACACCTTCCGTAGCTATCAGGCTGCGCTGCCTAAGAAGGGTAGCTGGCTCAAGTACAACGATGTGAACTTCGACTGTCTCACAGGTGACAGCTATCTCATCATCAGTGTCAAGGCTGCAGGTAACACAGCGTTCTGCATTCGCGAAAAGAGCGTTACAGGTAAGGTACTTGCCAAGATCACCCTCGACAACATCGTTCCTCCAGAGACACCCAATGCACCTGCCGGTGGTGGCGGTATGATGGGACGTTTCCGTCGCGACATGAGAGGCCAGTGGCTTACTCAGACAGCGGCTTTGGCATACGTACCAAAGGGCGTGACCGACCTCGTGATCACCAACGAAGGCGATGCCGAGATAGCTGTGGACTACGTGCTCTTCAAGAACCGTCCGAAGTACTTCTCGCCATCAACAGCTGCTCCTATTGCTCCAGACAGCGAGGGATTCATCCACCGCTGGATGCTCCTGGAGCCTATCAACAAGCCTAACAGCGGCAATACAGTCTTCACCGACAGCTACTTGCGCGAGCATTTCAACAGAGAATACTTCAAGGGCCAACAGACCATTCTGCCAAAGGACGGTCAGAAGGTTCAGGCTGTGTTCAAGCAGGAGCAGGCTCCCGCCGGCTTCGGACGTGGATTCGGTCAGCAGGCTCAGCCAGCCCAGCCCGAAGTGAAGACTGTGAAGCAGACGCTGACTTGGCATGCTCTTGACAGTGAGAACATGAACGTGAAGCTCTTCCGCTTCGCTGAGAAGTGGGGTGAGCAGGTCTATGGCGTCCTCTTCTGGGCTGTCACCATCATCGACTGCCCTGAAGACATCAAGGACGTTCGTCTGGCCGTTGGTTCCAACTCCGCTTCAATGTGGTGGCTCAATGGCGAGGAGACCTTGCTGCTCTCTGGTGACCGCCGCATGGTGAAGGACGACTGCATGTCTTCACGCATCACTTTGAAGAAAGGCCGCAACGTTCTGCGTGGCGCCATCATCAATGGCCCTGGCATGAGCGACTTCTGCGTGCGCTTCATTGACGAGAAAGGTAATCCTGTTACTAACTACACAATCATAAACAACAAATAAGAGCATGAAAGTACTTCGAAATATATTTGCTGCCAGCGCATTGATTGTGGCAGCAACAGCATCAGCACAATCAGGACAACCATTCATTCACGACCCCTCAACCCTCGCCGAATGTGACGGTAAATGGTACACATTCGGCACAGGCGGTGGTGGTATCATCACCGACGACGGATGGAACTGGCACAGTGGCGCCGAGCGTCCAGGTGGTGGCGCAGCTCCCGACATGATCAAGATTGGCGACCGTTACCTCTGCATATATGGTGCTACGGGTGGTGGTCTGGGCGGTGGACACGCTGGTCGTATCCTCACCATGTGGAACAAGACCCTCGATCCTAAGTCGCCCGACTTTAAGTGGTCTGATGCCGTTGAGGTCCGCTATTCCGATGGTATGGAAGATCAGGACGCTATCGACCCAGGTGTCCTCCTCGATCCGACTACAGGCCGCCTTTGGGTGAGCTACGGCACATACTTCGGCACCATTCGCCTCATTGAGCTTGACCCACAGACAGGTTTCCGTGCATCGGGCAACAAGGAGAAGGACATCGCCATCGACTGCGAGGCCTCTGACCTCATCTACCGCAATGGCTACTACTACCTCCTCGGCACTCACGGCACATGCTGCGACGGCGTCAACTCCACCTACAACATCGTGGTGGGTCGTGCCAAGAGTGTGCAGGGTCCTTATATCGACAACGTAGGTCGTGACATGTATCATGGTGGTGGCAAGATGGTCATTGCCGCAGGCGACCGCAAGACAGGTGCTGGACACTTCGGACGTACCATCATCGACGAAGGTGTTGAGGTACTGTCCTTCCACTGGGAGGCCGACTTTGACATGGGTGGCCGTTCTACACTCGCTGTTCGTCCGCTCCTTTGGAAGAACGATTGGCCTGTGGGTGGTGACCAGTTCAAGGAAGGAACTTACGAGATTGAGTCAGAGCGTCGTGGCTATGCCCTCGAACTTGCCGTTGATTTCGTTCGCATGAACGTGGCACGTGCCGGAGGTTTCGGCGGATTTGGTGGCGGTCAGCAGGCCAATGCCGCTCCTCCACAGCCCGTGGCAGAGCAGAAGCTCGAAGACGTCATCAGCACTTGGCCTTCGGGCAACATCCCAGCTCGCATCGGCGACTACATGTTCCGTCCTCACCAGCGCTGGACTATCACAGCCGTTCCTGAGGCAGGTGGTTATCTGAGCAACCCATACTTCAAGATCACTATCGCAGGTACAGACCGTGCGCTCGCAGCTACCGAAGATGTGGAAGTGACCACAGTTCCTGCCTACACTGGCGCTCCTGAACAACTTTGGCGCATTGAGCAGCTCACCGACGGCACCTTCCGCATCATGCCCAAGCAGATTCCAGGCAAGGAAGGCGTCAACACTAAGTACGTGCTCTACTCTGCAGGTGACTGCACACCGACGCTTGCCGAGTACGACTTCAACAGTGATAACTCCAAGTGGAACTTCCGCAACCATTGATGAGCGGACAGCGCAAGCTTGTTTTATAAAGATAATCGGAGAGGATGTGTCGAGCAATCGGCACGTCCTCTCTTCTTTATATAAAAGAAAACCCTAAAATTATCAAACATTACGAACTTGTCCGCGTGAACACCTCTGGATAATAAGAAATGCTGGAAGATTTTTGTTTATTCTCTTACTTAATCGTAACTTTGCACTCTTAAACGCATAAAGGTATGGTACAATTGGACAAGCAAGAGGCACGAGAGATGTATGAGAAGCTGGATGCGGCAGGGTTCATCGGATGGGTGACGGATGGCTATCTGACGGCTTTGGGTGGAGCATTGACGGCAGAAAACATGGAGATGCTGAGTGCAGAACAGCATGCCGTGCTTTGCTACCGCTATGTGCTGGACGAAGTGATGGAGGGTGGATTCATCCAATTGATCCTGAATGGATATGCGCCGTATGTGCTGGAGGGACCATTCCCGATGGTCGTCAAAAAGGAGTGGGGAAGTGTGGAAGGTCAGGAGAAGGTGATGAAGGATTTCTCGAAGTTGTTATATGAGGTGAAGAAGGAATACCACAAGCATCTGGATGAACTCTCCAAGGATATGACTGACGAGGAGTTCATGGCACTCTATGAGCAATTGGAGGAACTCAATGAGTTGGGCGACGATTTCTTGGATGAACATCAGGAAGAGGTGACGCCTTTGGTGGCAAAGATGATTGTAAGTAACATTGATGTGTTTTTGTAGTTGAGAGTTAAAGTTAGGGTTAAGATTAACGTTAAGAAAATGGCAAAGAATAAGATAGCGAAGAATCAGCAGGTGAACATCAAGAACAAGAGGGCATCGTTCGATTATGAATTTGTCGATACCTTCACAGCGGGCATTGTCTTGACTGGTACGGAGATCAAGAGCATTCGCGCTGGCAAGGCGAGTCTCGTAGATACATACTGCTATTTCATCAATGGGGAGTTGTGGGTGAAGAATATGTATGTGGCGCAGTATCTGGCTGGTTCATACAATAACCACTTGGAGCGCAGGGAGCGCAAGCTGCTCTTGAACAAGAAGGAGCTCCGCAATTTGCAGAACGACACGAAAGCACCTGGTTTCACCATCGTACCTGTCTTATTATATATTAATGAGAACGGATTAGCCAAGCTGGACATTGCGCTGGCACGAGGCAAGAAGGAATACGACAAACGACAAACACTGAAGGAGAAAGAGGATCGGAGGGAGATTGACAGGGCCAAGAAAGTAAGATTATGACATTACAGGACATCATCAAGGAGCGCATATTGGTGCTGGACGGTGCCATGGGCACGATGATTCAGCGGTATGGGCTGACGGAAGAAGATTTCAGGGGTGAACAGTTCAAGGATGTGCCCGGACAGATGAAGGGCTACAACGACATCCTCTGTCTGACTCGTCCTGACGTGATTGCTGACATCCATCGGAAGTATCTCGATGCAGGTGCCGACCTCATCACCACGTGTTCTTTCACGTCTCAACGGGTGTCGATGGTGGATTATCATGTGGAGGACTATGCTTATGACATCAACTTGGCAGCTGCGAAGATAGCAAGGAAGTTGACTGATGAATATACGGCCAAAACACCGATGAAACCGCGTTTTGTGTTGGGTGATGTTGGTCCAACAAACAAGACGCTGAGCATCTCTCCGGATGTGAACAATCCAGCCTTGCGTAGTCTGACGTATGATGAAATGATGAGTGCCTACCAGGAACAAATGGAAGCGCTACTGGAAGGCGGAGTGGATGCCCTGCTGATTGAGACTATCTTCGATTCATTGAACGCAAAATCAGCCATTTATGCGGCAGAAAGGGCGATGGAATCGACCAATAGGCATGTTCCGCTAATGCTTTCCATCACGGTGAGCGACACAGCTGGACGCACACTTTCAGGTCAGACTTTGGAAGCATTCTTGGCCAGCGTACAACATGCTGACATCTTCTCTATCGGATTGAATTGCTCATTTGGTGCTCGCCAACTGAAACCTTTCTTGAGGACGTTGGCAGAGAAAGCACCTTATTATATCTCAGCACACCCCAATGCAGGCTTGCCCAATTCCTTGGGACTCTATGACCAGACACCAGACATGATGGCTGAACAGGTGAAGGAGTATGTGGACGAGGGTTTGGTGAACATCTTGGGCGGCTGCTGTGGCACGACAGAGAAATTCATCGAGCTTTATCCTGCCATTGTGGAGGGGAAGCAGCCGCATGTGCCTGTGGAGAAACCCCGGAACATGTGGCTGAGCGGTTTGGAACTGCTGGAACTCACGCCTGAACGTCGCTTTGTGAATGTAGGTGAGCGATGCAATGTGGCTGGTTCACGCAAATTTCTCCGTCTCATCAACGAGAAAAACTACGAAGAAGCCCTTTCCATCGCCAGAAAGCAGGTGGAGGATGGGGCGTTGGTGCTCGACATCAACATGGATGACGGCCTCTTGGATGCCAAGCATGAGATGGTCACCTTCCTCAATCTTCTGATGAGTGATCCCGACATCTCGAAAGTGCCGATGATGATTGACTCCAGCGATTGGGAGGTCATCACGGCTGGTCTGAAATGTGTGCAGGGCAAGAGCATTGTGAACAGCATTTCACTGAAAGAGGGTGAGGAGAAGTTCCTGGAAAAAGCCCGTGAAATCAAACGCTTGGGTGCTGCAACGGTGGTGATGGCGTTCGATGAAAAGGGACAGGCCACCACATTTGAACGGAAGATAGAAATTTGTGAACGTGCCTATCACTTGTTGGTGAATGAGGTGGGGTTCAATCCGCTGGACATCATCTTCGACCCCAATGTGCTGGCTGTGGCGACAGGTATGGAGGAGCACAACAACTACGGACTCGACTTCATACGTGCCACAGAATGGATTCGCAAAAACTTACCTGGCGCTCATGTGTCAGGTGGTATCAGCAACCTCTCGTTCTCTTTTAGAGGCAATAATTACATCCGTGAAGCGATGCATGCTGTGTTTCTTTATCACACCATCGCCGTAGGACAGGACATGGGTATTGTAAACCCTGCCACGCAGGTGTTATATAGCGATATTCCTGACGATGTGCTGAAGGCTATCGATGATGTTTTGCTCAACCGTACACCCGATGCTACAGAAAATCTCATTGAAATTGCTGCTCGAATTAAAGCAGAGAAGGATGCTGAGAAAGAAGCACTTAAAGATTCGTCTCTCAAATCCAATGGCGCTGCTCCCAATTCGTCCTCTTCCACCCAGAATTGGCGTAACGGCACCGTCGAAGAACGTCTGAAACATGCTTTGGTGAAGGGAGTGGGAGACTATTTGGAAACCGACCTTGACGAAGCTGTGAAACAGTATGGCGACCCTGTGAAAATCATCGAAGGACCCTTGATGAATGCGATGAACACGGTGGGTGAACTCTTCGGCAGCGGTAAGATGTTTCTTCCTCAGGTGGTGAAGACGGCACGCACCATGAAGCGGGCAGTGGGCATACTCCAGCCCCTCATCGAGGCCAGTCGGTCGGAGGGTGCGTCGAAGGCAGGGAAGGTGCTCTTGGCGACTGTCAAAGGTGATGTGCATGATATCGGCAAGAACATCGTCAGTGTCATTCTCGCCTGCAACAACTACGAGATTATAGACTTGGGTGTAATGGTGCCCACTGAGACCATCGTAGATAGAGCCATCGAAGAAAAAGTCGATATCATTGGGCTTTCTGGTCTTATCACCCCCTCGTTGGAGGAGATGGTGAATGTGGCGCGTGCCCTCGAAGAACGTGGGGTCAACATCCCCATCATGATTGGAGGTGCTACGACCAGCGAACTTCACACCGCTCTCAAGATTGCACCCGTCTATCACGGTCCCGTACTCTGGATGAAAGACGCCTCGCAGAATGTCATCGCCAGCGCTCGTCTGCTCAATCCCGATACCAGAGCCGAATTGGCCGATGAATTGGACAAAAAATATGCCGAACTCCGTTCTGAAAGGTCGGAAGGAGAGTCCGGCATGGTGAGTCTTGACGAGGCTCGCAAGCGCAAACCTAATTACTTCGAATAGCGTTTTGCCGTCTATGAATGATTAGCCCATCTTTTTCGCTTCGTTCCACCAAGCATCCATTTGTTCTAAGGTCAGGTCTTTCAAGTCCTGGCCTTTTTCTTTCGCCTTGGCTTCCACGTAATTAAAGCGTTTGATGAACTTCTGGTTGGTGTGTTCGAGGGCATTGTCAGGATTGATCTTGTAGAGGCGGGCAGCGTTGATGAGACTGAACATCACATCGCCAAACTCCTCAGTGGCATGGCGCTTGGCAGCTTCCTTCGCCTCCTCCGTCTCGGCGTTGTTGTAGAGCGTCTCCACCTCAGCCTCAAACTCCGTGATTTCCTCCTTCACCTTCTTCCACACATCACGACGCTCTTCCCAATCGAAGCCCACGTTGCGTGCCTTGTCCTGAATGCGGTAAGCCTTGACGAGCGAGGGTAGGGCATCGGGCACTCCAGAGAGCACAGTCTTGTTGCCGTCTTTCTCCTTCGTCTTGATCTGCTCCCAAGTCTGGCGCACCTGATCTGGTGTGTTTGCCACCACTTCACCATAGACGTGAGGATGGCGGAAGATGAGCTTGTCGCAGAGCTTGTGGCACACGTCAGCCACATCGAACGCACCTTTCTCCTCGCCAATCTTCGAGTAGAAGACGATGTGGAGCAGCACGTCGCCCAGTTCCTTGCAGATATTGAGATTGTCCTCCTTGATGAGGGCGTCGCAGAGTTCGTAAGTCTCTTCAATCGTGTTAGGACGCAGCGATTCGTTCGTCTGTTTCCTGTCCCATGGGCACTTCTCGCGGAGGTCATCCATCACGTCCAGCAGACGTCCAAATGCCTCCATCTTCTCCTGTCTTGTATGCATAATCGTCTATTATATATAATGTGTACCAAAAATTTTCGGCAAAGGTACGAAATTTTCCTTGAAAATATTTGTGGGAAAGGAAAAATAACACTACCTTTGCACTCGCAATTGACAGGGGAGCACATTTAAGCACCTCTTCATGCAATTCAGAACGCACAGTTCCGGAAGGATGGGTGAGTGGCTGAAACCACCAGTTTGCTAAACTGACGTACGGGTTACCGTACCGGGGGTTCGAATCCCCCTCCTTCCGCAACCGCAGGTCAGGAAGCCATGGGGATGAGAACCCCGGGGTTCGTCATCGCGAAGCGCTTTCGCAGAAAGACTCCCCCTCCTTCCGCAACCGCAGGTCAGGAAGCCATGGGGATGAGACCCCCGGGGTTCGTCATCGCGAAGCGCTTTCGCAAAAAGACTCCCCCTCCTTCCGCAACCGCAGGTACAGTTCCAGAGAGACTTTCAGAAGTCTCTCTTTTTTTGTATGTTGTTGGAGCTTCCCATTCACACCCCTTTAATGGCTTCCTTCACTTGTGCCATGTTGCTGCGTGAAACGGGAATGGATTTGTGGCAATGCTTGATGAGCAGTTGGGTGGTGCCTGAACGAGAAACGATTTGTTCCACTTGTCCGAGATTGGCGAGAAAAGCACGATGGCAACGGACAATCATAGGATAGGTGTGTAACTGATCCTCTATCTGTTTAGAGGTGGCACGAAGCATGTCATCACGCACTTGACCCTCATACAGATAAAATACCTTCATGTAGTTGCCGACAGCCTCAATGTATAAGAGGTCAGAAACAGGAAGTGTGAGGGTTTCACTGGTGGTACCTGTGAGTGTGATACATGAAGAAGGTTGTGTGCCCTTCGCTGATTCCTGTGATTTCAGTAATTGCTCGTTCAATTGTTTTGTCTCTCTCAGTTCGGACGCCAGATATCGGCTGCGGAATTTGAAGCGCCAATACAAACCTATGGCGAAAGAACAAAAGGCGATAATGACTAAAGATTCGAAATAATTGCTCCATGAGAGTTGGTTGCCTCCTATTTTATCATTCATGGCAAAATGACGATAGAGGCAAATGACCAGTGCAATCAACGGTGTGTTGATAATTTGAAACCAGAGGTTGCGACGGATGATGTAGCTAACTCCCTGTTCGATGGATCTTGGTTTCTTGACCACATATTTCAGTACACCTTCCGTCATCATGCAACTCATGATTCCCAACACCCATAACGCCAACAGATGAACGTATGCTTGCCATTGCCACGCATCGAGTCCGAATGGCTTGAACACAGCCAATGCCACCACCATAAACGTGGTGCTAATGATGCGTATTGTTATTGTTTCTTTCCGTCCTTTATTCATATAGTCGACAAAGGTACGGATTTTTTCTGTCATTCGTCCCAAAACCATACAGAATATCCCAATTATTTGTTGGTATAAGCAGAAGAGTGTACCTTTGCAGCCGATTTTAGATACTTAATAAAGTGAAAGAAAAGATGAAAAGTATGTTTTTAGGAGCAACAATGATGTTGTTCTTTCTGATGCCCTCAATGATGAGGGCACAAGCCACACAAGTTGTCAGGGGACAAGTTTGCGATGTGGCATCAGGAGAACCCATGATGGGCGTGACAATCACGGTGGAAAATGGAATCACAATGGGTGCCATATCGGATATGGACGGCAATTTCGTGGTGGAGAATGTACCTGTAGGACGCCACTCCATCAGGGCTACCTTTATTGGTTATGAGCCAGTGCTGCTGAAGGAGCAGTTGCTTTCGTCAGGTAAGGAATTGGTGCTGAACTTGCGCATGCGTGAAAATATTGCTGAACTTGGTGAGGTGGTGGTCAAACCTCGTGTGAACAAGCAGATGCCTCTCAACGAAATGGCACAGGTGGGCGCTCGCATGTTCAGCGTGGAGGAAGCCAGCCGTTATGCAGGTGGAATGTCCGATCCTGCCCGTACTGCTTCCATGTTTGCAGGAGTCGCTACAGGTGGAGCCACTAATGGCATCAGCATTCATGGTAATTCTCCCCAAATGTTGCAATGGCGTGTAGAAGGTGTCGAAATCCATAATCCTAATCACTTCGCTGAAATCACAGAGGCTGGTGGTGGTGTGTTCACATCGCTCAACGGTACCGTGCTTGCCAACAGCGATTTCCTGACGGGTGCCATGCCTGCAGAGTTTGGCAATGCCCTCTCTGGAGCTTTTGACATGAAGATGCGCGTAGGTAACAATAGTAAATATGAACATGCTGTGCAGGTAGGAACGCTTGGGGTCGATTTCGCTTCTGAAGGTCCATTGGGCAAGAATTCCAAAGCATCATATTTGGTGAATTACAGATACAGTTTCCTTGAAATTGCCAAGAAACTCCATGCCATCAACATGGATAAGGAGACACTGGACTATCAGGATTTGAGTTTCAAGTTCAATCTCCCCACCACCAAGGCTGGCACTTTTGCTGTGTGGTTTACTGGACTGATTGACAACTACGAAAACGAAGTGCCCGACCTGTCAGATTGGAAGACGCTGTGGGACTCGAACGATTCGTGGTCGCGTCAGAAGAATTGGGCATTGGGCGTCAATCATAGTTTTCGTTTTAAGACAGGTGGAACGCTTCGTTCCAGCATTGCCTATACTGGTGATTACCGAAGGCTGGCACAAAACGATTATGACGAACAGATGACCAAGATGCCTGATATGTCTGGCCGTAATGTTTCCTGGAATTTGATTGCCGACGTGCAGCATCAGCACAAGTTCTCTTCACGCTACACCATGCAGAACGGCATCAATCATCAGCACATGGACTTCTGCACATGGTTAGACTACATCAAGGTAGTGGGCGGTCCCATGTATCGTGTCTATGAATCAGAAGGCAACACGGGACTTACCCGCTTCTACACAAATCACAAACTTGCGTTGAGCCATCGACTCACCGCTGTAGCTGGGGCAAATGTCATGTGGTTCAACCTCAACAACCAATGGCTGTTTGAACCTCGTGTCAGTATGCAATACAAGACCTCCGCATCCAGCACGCTCTCAGTGGCATACGCTATGAACAGCCGCAAGGAAGCCATTGATTCGTATTTCGTGACGATGGAAGGTGGAAATCCTAATAAAAATCTTGGTCTGACTCGTTCTCACTATCTCTCAGCTTCCTTCGCTCAGCGTTTGGGCGAGAATGCCATGCTGAAGGTAGAGCCTTACTGGCAGTGGCTTTTCGATGTACCTGTGGAGCAGGGTAGTACGTACTCCATCATAAACCACCGCAAGTTCTTTCAAGATCGTGCGCTGGTCAACGAGGGTGTGGGTCGTAACTACGGCATTGACCTTACGTTGGAACGCTATTTGAAAGATGGCTTCTATGGCATGTTCACAGCCACCCTCTTCAAGTCAGAATATCGCGATGCGCAAGGTCTGTGGCATCATTCGCGCCACGACCGTGGTTACATCACAAACATCTTAGGTGGTAAGGAATGGATGGTGGGACACGCTCGCAAGAACATCTTTGGCGTCAACGGCAGACTTACCCTGATGGGCGGGGATCGCTACACACCGATGCCAGAGGGACTCACTTATGAGGATGTGATGGAGCGCCCCGACAAGTCTATTCCAGAAGACGATGGTGCCGATCCATACAGCCGTCAGATGAAGATGAATGTGGGTTACGCTTTCTCCGTAAAATACACCATCAACAAGAAGCGTACTTCTCATCATTTTATCCTCGAATACCTGCAGATGCGCACCTTCCACGGGCAAACCTTCGACCTAAAGACCCATGAGGTTGTAGATAAATATACTTCGCTGACTTTCCCAAACATTGCCTACAGAGTGGAGTTTTAGTGTCATGAATAATGCGATTAAGCGAGGGCAGAGCCGATCTTGCTTGAATTATGCCGAGCATAGCATTTTGCACGCAGTAAATTTGCAAGAAACGATGGAATGTGCTATCTTTGTGGCAAAATTGAAAGGATATTCTACTTTTTGTACAGTAGATGTGCAGTTGTTGTGCATCACTTGTTCAGTCTGTCACTGGACAAATACTGGACAAATACTGAACAAGTACAGAACAACAACGATACATTCTCCCTGCTTACACCCAAACTAACACGTCAATAGTACGAGGTTTGATACAATACAAAAAATAGGAGACACAAATGATGAAGAAGAAAAGAACAACCACGGGTTTGATGCTGACAGGTAGCCTTCGCAAGTCTGGAGTGACTATTTACCAGCGTAATGGCCAAATGATTACACGCACGGCAACGTCGAACGAGAAGCGTAGCAACACGTTGCCACAGTTTGTGCAACGGCAGAAGATGAGGCACACCATAAAGCTCTGGAAGATGCTGAGTTTTTGTGAGACGTTGTTTACGGAACGCCAAACGGCCTACCAGAACTTCGCATCACTGGCAATAGACTTCCGGCAGTGTATGTGCCCAAGGGGTTGATGAGTGACGCATCGTTCTTGATGCCAGGCATACCGATGAGCGATGGCACACTGCCCACAGTGAAGCAACAATTGGGTGAGGTTGGTGGTTCTCCTGCCTTGATAACCGACCTTAAGGCCGACGAATGGCATTATGACGAAAGGTTATTGTTTTATACTGCGGTTCAGAACATTGAACACAATATGCCACGGGTACGTTTCACCATGCGTGAACTGTCACGGCTCGACATGATTGTGGTGGACGGACATTTGGCACTTGTGGGTGAGGAGTTCGCTGAAGACATGAAAGGTTGGGCATTGGTGCAGGTGGTCGGCGAACGTTGTTCACCACAGACTATCGTCACCCGTTGCACTTTGTACGAACAATACACAACAGAAGAGGCTATCCAAACTGCTGTAAAGAGTTATGGTGGACTAACAGAAAAATTGTAATATTGACAACCAAGTTTGTGTTTCAGCCTATCATTGAGCAAATCGCAGGGCTGTTGCACTTTAAGAACGTGACCACTCATCACAAAATCCTACAGAATATCCCAGAAATTTGCTGGAATATTTATTTTGCCGTATCTTTGCAAACAAAAATGATAGTATGTGTAAAAAATAGAACAATGACTATACGTTTAGTACAGGCAGATGATGCGAGGCTTTTTCCCAATGCTGAAACGATGGAAAGTATGAATAAAATGATTGCATGCTGTGGCATCAACTGCGAGACCTGTGAGGCTCGCATCGCCACGATGAAGAACGATGACAAGATGCGCGTTGAGGTTGCGAAGAAATGGTGCGAGATGAACCACACCGACCAGATTACGCCTGAGAGCATTAATTGTACGGGTTGCCGTGTGGAAGGTGTCAAGTTCTACTTCTGCAGCCACATGTGCGAGGTGCACAAATGTGTGGCCGCCAAGGGTTACGAAACCTGCGGCGAGTGTCCCGATAAGAACTCGTGCAAGAAGGTGGGTGCCATCTGGGAGAATTGTGCTGAGGCGAAGGGAAATTTGGAAGCCTTGAACGAGGCATTTAAGTTAGGACAAAAAATATAAAAACAATGAAACAGGAAATCAACCCCAAGGATACCAATAGAGCCATCGCCTTTGAGTTGTGGACGAAGTCGCCCATGCCGATGGTGACACTCACCAAGACTTTCGATGTGAGTCATATTACAATGATGAGCAAGAAGACGGGGTGGAAATTCAATATGCTCCTGTGTTGGTGCATCGGAAGAGTTGCAAGCCAAATCGAAGAATTCTACCTATTGCCAGAGCGTGGAAAACTGTTCAGGTATGACCGCTTGGCTATCAATGTCATCGTGAACAACAAGGAGGGTGGTATCAACTCGTGCGACATCCCATATTCCGATGATTTGGATCAGTTCAACACAGACTACCTGACCATGACTCAGACTGCCAGCGCCACGTGCCAAAATTCCTCTATTGAGGATGCGATGATTGTGGGGACTTCAGCTGTTGTGACCACAGAACTCGACTGCATCGTCAACCAATACAGCGGCATCTTCAACAACCCCTTCTTGGCATGGGGCAAATATAGGCGCAATCAGGACAAGACGACACTTCCCATTTCCTTCCAGTTTCACCATGTACAGATGGATGGTGGACAAGCCGCGCTGTTTTTGGAAGAATTACAAAAGACCATCAATTCAATAGATGGAAGACCATGAAATGGACGGCATAGTCAGACCCATTAAGGATTTTTCGCCGATTAACATTCTTTAACGCCTTTTCGTGCATGTATGTCATAAAAACATCGTACCTTTGCACTCGCAAACGAAAAAGGCGCTTTCGTCTAGCGGCTAGGACACATGCCTCTCACGCATGGAACACGAGTTCGATTCTCGTAGGCGCTACCAAAACAACAGCAGAATCCACACGGGTTCTGCTGTTTGTTATATGGAGGGTTGCATCCGTATGTCTTTTCCTGTTCCGGGTCGGAAGGGCTTCTTTTGTTTTGTGATTGCAAGTTTGGAGGAAGGAATGATGATTCCTTCGGGGTAACTTTTTGGAAGAATATGTGAAAAAAGTGTGAAATGCTTGGTGGATAAAGAGGAAAGAACTACCTTTGCAACATATTTAGTAAAAAAGAAATCATAAATCACTAAAACTATCACTATTATGGTTACAACTTTCATCATCATCGCAGTTGTCGTTGTATTGGTCATTGTCGTCATTGGCATCTACAACAATCTTGTGAAACTTCGCAACAATCGTGAGAACGCTTTCGCTGACATCGACGTGCAGCTGAAGCAACGTTATGACCTCGTGCCTCAGCTTGTGGCTACCGTGAAGGGGTATGCTTCTCACGAGAAGGAACTTCTGGAGACGATCACGGCTGCTCGTTCGGCTGCCATGAGCGCCAACAGTATCGATGACAAGATCAAGGCTGACAACATGATGACTTCGGCTTTGGCTGGTCTGAAGGTGCAAGTAGAGGCTTATCCTGACCTAAAGGCAAACCAGAACTTTATGCAGTTGCAGGGTGAGCTCTCTGACATCGAGAACAAGTTGGCTGCCGTTCGCCGCTACTTCAACTCTGCCACTCGCGAACTCAACAACGCTGTGCAGACCTTCCCTGCCAACCTCATCGCTGGCATGTTCGGATTCCACAAGGAGGCCATGTACGAAATCGAGGCATCTCAGCGTGCCGCTGTGGAAAAAGCACCTGAGATTAAGTTCTAAAGCTCTTTCCATTCTTTTCTCGATATGCAGTACGTCGGCATACAGAGTCAAATTGCACGGAACAACTGGAACAGCATTGTGCTGCTCCTGATGTTCCCGTGCATCATTCTAGGTATGCTGTGGGTGTTCTGCTGCATCTTTGGTGTGCAGAGCACCTACGACACGTACGGCAATGAGAGTTTTTACCTCGACTACAACATCATCAACGATACGTGGCTCGGCTGGGCTCCTTGGGCTGTCATCATCGTAGGCATCTGGCTCGCCATCGCTTACACGTTTAATGCCCAGATGATTCAGCACGCGACGGGTGCCAAACCGCTGGAGCGCAAGGAGAATCCCCGTGTCTATAATCTGGTGGAGAATCTCTGCATGAGTTGTGGTATGCCGATGCCGAAGGTGAATATCATCGAGGATCCCCAATTGAATGCTTTTGCATCGGGCATCAACAAGAAATCTTATACGGTTACGTTGACTCGTGGCATTATCGACTATCTGGACGATGCGGAACTGGAAGGTGTGATTGCTCATGAACTGACCCATATCCGCAATCGTGACACGCGTGTGCTCATCGTCAGCATCGTCTTTGTGGGCATTCTCTCCACAGTCCTCACCGTCCTGACACGTGGTGTGCTTCGTGCATTCCTGTGGAGTGGGGGAGGGTCGCGCCGTTCGAACGGCAAGAATGGCAATGGAGGTGTGGCTATCATCGTGATTATCGTGGCTGCTATCATCTGTGCCGCCATCGCTTATTTCCTGACGATGCTCACCCGTTTTGCCATCTCTCGCAAGCGTGAGTTTATGGCTGATGCTGGTGGTGCCGAACTGACACGAAATCCGCTGGCTCTCGCTTCTGCCTTGCGCAAGATTTCGAAGGCTCCAGGACTTGGAAAAATCGATCGCGAGGACATCGCACAACTCTACATTATCCATCCGAAGAAACTGACGCAGGGTTTCTTCGACAAATTGCAATCGCTCTTCAGCACCCATCCGAGCACAGAGGAGCGAATCAGAATCCTTGAACATTTCTAATTCTAACTAATAACAAATATATCAAACTAAAGAAATTGTCAAACCCCAAAATCAAAAACAAATGAAAACAAACAAATTCTTTCTTTTAGTGGCAACCGTAATGGTATGTGTATCAAGTGCGTTCATCTCATGCAACAATGATGACGACAACAAGAACAACAGCAAGGAACTGGGCGACAAGGCTGTGGAGACCTTGCGTACCCGACTGCTTGACGAAAACGGAAACGTAGTGTTTGGCGAACCCATCAATGGCGTCTATGAAATGGCCCTTGAAAATGAGGCTGATGCCAAAGAGGTTGTTGCCCAATATGTAAACAACGAGAAGTACAACGGGGAAGCAACCACTTATAACCTGCCTGACGAGCGTGGAAAGGTGCGCGTGGAAAAAGGCGCGGAAGAAGGCATCTATTACAGCGTGGAATTCAACGTGAAGGGCATTCCTTCGATGACGTTGCAAGTGGTTGACCTAAACTACATGGAAGGTGAGAACAAATACTACCCATTCACCACTTACACTTGCAACAGTTGCACCAAAACCTTCAAGCTGCCTAATATGGCCGTAAAAAAATGTACATTTTGTGGTAGCACTGACGTGAAGAAAGAAAATTAAAAGAAGCCATGAAAAGATTACTCATTTACAGTTGCCTGACGTTGACGTCCCTGATGGGATATGCTCAGCTGGACGTGGATGTGGATGCAGGCGGCACCCGTCAGGAGACTCAAGCGCAATCTGCTGAGGGTTCGAAAAAGCACAGGCTCTTCAACAAGGCCAAAGATTTTGTGGATAAAAAATGGGTGAAGAATGTGGATACCCTTTACATCCAGAATCCCAAGCAAGTATGGCGCATCAGTATGGACAGTTACCTCAGTCAATCCGACCTGCTGATGAAATCGACCATCGATGGCACCAACCTGGGTGCCGAAGGCGATGTGAGGTGCAAACCACGTATCCGCACCGATGTGTCCACCTCCTTAGGTGTGCGTGTGGGATACAAGGGACTTGCAGCACACTATGCTTTCAACGTTGCAGGTGACAAGGGCAGAGACTTCTCGCTGAGCAGCTCGGGCACGTGGTATTGTGTACACTTCCGCCTGCATGAGTTCAAGACGAAAGAACCCGAGGTGCATTACGAAGGGAATTTCTATAATTTCAATGAAGAGGGAAGTGACCTCGAAAGGATGAGCTTCACCAACACATGGGCTCTCACCTCCCCTATCAAGGCAAAGACAATGGTGCTGGACGGTTACTACATCTTTAATAAGCGCCGCTTTTCCTATAAAGCCGCTTACCGCCAGAGTGTCATTCAGCGACGTTCGGCTGGTTCCTGGCTGGCTGGCGCGATGTTCTACTATTCAGACTTCCGCTTCGACAACATAGCTAACGCTGAGTTGATCCTGAACATGGGTGACGTGGGACGCATCAAGCAATGGGAAGCGAATTTAGGTGCCGGCTACGGCTATAATTTCGTGCCTGCCAAGGGGTGGCTCATCAGTGCGATGGCAATGCCTATGGTGACGCTTTACAACCGCGTGAAGACCTACAGCTATGACTCTTACTATCGTGAGTGTGCATTGGCTGAGGAGTTTCTCGATCCTGAAGAAGTGGCACCAGAAGACCGCTTTTTCAATCAGATGGGCACTGATGCACACAGCAACCGCATCAGGTTGAATTTCAACGCACGCCTCTCACTCACCTACAACTGGAACCGCTACTTCGTGAACCTGAACGGTCAGTTCTACAACTTCGGCTATCATCACAAGAGCAATAGCGGACGCCTGAATGACTGGTTTGCAAATGCCTCCATCGGCGTAAGACTGTAAGACATGAAGATAAGCAATATTCTCGCCAACCTGTCAGCGGCTGTCATGCTGCTGATGATGGGTTACTGCCTGACTGCCTGCAATGATGATGACACGTCTTCATCGCAGGCGTCAGAAGTGAAACCTGAAGTGATGGTGTTGTTTTCATTCGACGGATTGGGTGACGGCAGTTACAATGACCAGATCCTGCGAGGCATCAAACTGATGGAGAATGACCACAACCAAGACATGACAATCAGATTCGTCAATCCCTCTTCTATGGAGGAGGCTGAGGCATACTGCAACTCGTGGTGGGAGAATATTGACACACCTGTTGATGAGAAAGGCCATATCCCCCGCCGGCTATTGGTGCTGGCTTCTTCTGACTATGTTGATATGGCTCGACGGGTGTTTGCGCACGCCGAGATGAACATCAATCGCTGTGTGCTGGCATTCGAAGCAGAAGACAGCGGAGACGAGACGGAACAGATCCGCACATTTGGCATCAGCATGTATGGTGCTTCATGGCTGGCTGGCCGGACTGCCCGTGAATTGGGTTGTAAACATCCACTTGTCTTGCTTGGCAACAGTCAGAACACGACCACCTACGATGCACGAGACGGCTTTGTAGAGGGCTTTGGCAAGGCAGAAGACGGTTCAGAGGCTGTAGTCGATGCAATTGCCGACGATTGGACAGGATATGGCATGCCGACAGAACTGTATCAGAAGATGTACGAATATGACGGCAAGTATGACTTCATCTATGCAGTGGCAGGAGGGTCGAACATGGGAGCCTACCGCTACCTGCGCGAGAACCCTGAATGCGGCATCTACACGGCTGGAATGGACATGGACCAGAGCCCCTATTCAACACTGATAGTCGGTTCTATGGTGAAACGCATCGACCTCGTGCTCTATGACCACCTCAACAACTGGTATAACAAAAAAGATTTGCTCCGCTATCAGCACTATGGCTTGGAGAGCGGCTACATCAACTGGCAGATTGCTGACCGCTACCCACAACTGAAACCTGGCGTGGAATCCAATTGGCAGACTGCCATCAAGAAGGAGAAAGAATATGGCGAGAAATAAATGGCTGATAGGATTGGTGGCGTTGCTCCTGATGGCTTGCAACGACCATAACGACGTTGCATCTGACGAGCATCTCAATTGGCAGGTACGGAAAGTGGCTGTCGTGCTTCCGATGCAACATGAGCAGAAGCAGCAATGGGAACAAACCATCGAAATGGCAGTCAACGGTGTGAATGAAATCCAGAAGCAGAACATTCTCAACACACCCAACGAAAAAGACAGACAGATGGTGAAGATGGAATTTGAGTGGTATGACGAAGAAGGGGTAAATATGGAAAATCTGGCCAAGGAACTGGCTGAGCGTGATGACATTGTGGCTGTGATTGGAGGCAAGTTCAGTGCTGACGCCGCCACACTCGCCGCCTCACTCTGCAAAGCCCGCAAACCCTTCCTCACCATTGCCACCTCCGATGAACTGGTACGTGCTTACGCCTCCACTGGCTCTCTCTGGGCGATGGCGGAGAGTGATATCACGCAATGTGAAATCCTGCTCAGTCGAGCCCTCTATTATGGTGCCAAGACGGTGTCACTGCTTGCCAATCGTGAAACCCTCTACGGCAAGACATTCGTGGAGTGGTTCGGCTTTCAGGCAGAAGAATTGGGGCTGGAGGTGAAAGGCATCCACGACTTCCGTCCAGAGACACTTGCGGAAGAAAGCAGGAAGGCTGCGGAAGAGAATGCCGATGTTGTGATATGCGTCTCGAAGGAAATTGAAACCATCGAAGAAGCCTTCAAGCAGACTAACAGCCATTCACGCCGACTATACAGCGATACGGCCTATGGGGTTGACGTGCTTGACCGTTTCGGCACCAAGGCGGAAGGCATTGAGGGAATCACCTTCGGAGCCTCGCCAGAGTCAGGATTCGACATTCTCTACGAAATCAAATTCGGACAACAGCCAACATTGGGCGCAGCACAAATCTATGATGCCGTAATCATGCTCAACTGGGCACTCATCCAACAACTCTCCACATCGAGTCAGGAGTCTCTGAACAGCTGCATGAGGAAAGTGGCTGATGCACACATTGCGGGCGCCTGCGGACCGATTGCATTTGACCACAATGTTTATACTTCCGTGCTTTCCACCACCTATTATCACTATCTGATTTATCAAGGACGCTACATCATTCTTGACTACATTTCCTCAACAGGTTCTCACCGCACAGATGCGACCTTAGGTGCCTGGAACTGGAAGACGCAACTCATGCAGGAATTCCAAAATGAAGATGATTCAGGTGTGACATATCCCGACCTCGACAAAAAATGGGCGTTGCTGGTTGCTGGCAGCAATGACTGGGTCAACTACCGCCATCAGGCAGATGTGCTGCAGATGTATCAAATCCTGCGCAAACAGGGCTATGACGATGACCACATTGTACTCATTATGGAAGATGACATCGCCAGCAATGCACAAAATCCTCAACCAGGAACCGTGCAAGTGCGCCCTAACGGTGACAACCTCTACAAGAACATCGTCATCGACTACCACACAAGCCAGTTGGAGCCTTCCGACATCAAGCACATCCTCTGTGGAGAACAAAGCGAGGAACTGCCTGCTGTCCTTCATGCCGACGAAGATGACAATGTGCTCATCTTCTGGAGCGGTCATGGGACACCAGGGCAGATGGTTTGGCTCGACCGTGAAGATGGTTTCACCACCCAACTCGCCAAAGAAACATTCGAGGCAATGCATCAAGGAAAGAAATACCGCAAACTTCTCTGTTTCACTGAGGCTTGCTACTCAGGTAGTGTGATGAGCGCTGCAGAAGGAATTCCTGGCATCCTCGCCATCACTGCAGCCAATCCTTACGAGACATCAAAGGCGGACATCTACAACACTGACCTCCACGTATGGATGTCAAACCGCTTCACAGCCACCTTGCATGACTGCATCATCCAATCGCCTGAAATTCCTTTGCGTGACCTCTACTACCGCCTCTTCATCAATACGGTAGGTAGCCACGTAACCCTCTACAACGTAGATGGCTACGGCAACATCTATCAGGAATCCATGAAAGAATTCCTGAAGTAAAGGGGGTGGAGCAGCGAGAGCTGCAGCCGATATCGAGAACGAGTTGTATGGGTCATTCTTCAACTTGCCATAACGGGTGATTTCATCCGCATAGAACAGAGCCTTCTGAATGTTTTTCTGATTGATGGCATTCAGCATCAAGATGTAAGTGCTCTCATAGAACGCAGAATCAGGCACAGCGGCATTGACATCACTCGCCACATGATAGATACGTTCATAGAACTTTCCAGCTTTCTCCTGATCAAAGAGTTCGCTACCCTCCTTTATCAGCATTTGGGCAACATCATACTGCTTCTTCCAGTCAGCAGGGTGTGCATCTGCATCTGTTGCCAGCCGATTGTACTTCTGACGTAAGTCCTCATTCTGTCCATACATATTGAGGGTGATGGCACACATCACCATCAGTGCCACCCAAAAATAATTCTTTATCATCATAACTTCAATATGGTTTTAAGTTTCTGAGGCTAAGATACACAAAATTCGCCTAACATCTCTTAATATCTAATAAAATTCATAGAAAATCTAACAAAATTAGTTAAAGTTGAGGGTCAACATGCATTTTTCTTCTTTTTTATTTGGTATTATCTAAAAGTTTAGATTACCTTTGCGGCAGAAAATCGAAAACATTAGATAAGATGAAACAGAACAATGAAGAAAGACAACTGACCAAAGCCGAGATGGACATCATGAATGTGCTTTGGGACAAGTCGGGGGGCATGACCACCCACGAGATCATTGAGCAGTATCCGGAACCCAAGCCTGCTTACTCCACCATCGCCACCTTCCTGAAGATTCTGACCAACAAGGGATTCATCTCCTCACGCAAAGTGGAGGGTGGTGGCAAGACCTTCGTGTTCACCCCGCTCATCAGCAGAGAGTCTTATACCAATCGTGTGATGAAAGAAGTGAAGTCCACCTTCTTTGCAGGTTCGTTCAAGTCCATGTTGTCCTTCTTTGCCAAGCAAGAGGAGGTGTCGGACGAAGACTTGCAAGAAATCGTGGAGATGATCAAGAGCAAATAACCCAACTATCGTCTATAACTTCGAGCGAAGCGTTAACTTCATTAACTTCAATAACTTCAAATAACATGTTGTACGTCATCAAAGCCGCCATCACGCTGGCACTCCTATACAGCTGTTTCTTCGTCTTCCTGAGCAAAGAAACATTCCATCGGTTCAACCGCTGCATGCTGGTGGGCATTATGCTCGTGTCGCTCGTCATGCCGCTGTTCCACTTCACCACAGAACATCCGACGGCATTGAACGAAGAGGTTTATATCATGCAGAACTACATCGAGCACGACACTGCGCCCATCGTGGTCACAACTGCCCAAGCGACCCGCATCACTTGGATTCAGGTGCTCATGTGGCTATATCTGGCAGGAGTCGCCGTCATGCTGATTCTTACCCTTGTGCAGGCCGTCTCGCTCATCCGCTTCATGTGCAGCGGCATCCGACATACTGACGCACAAGGAAACACCGTCATTCTGCACAATCGCGATGTGCCGCCTTTCAGCATCTTCCGTTATATCGTCATGAGCGTGAAGGACTACGAGACGAGCCGTCCTTATATCCTCACCCACGAGCAGGAGCACATCCGTCTGGGTCACACCTATGACCTCCTCCTGCTCCAATGTGTCAAGACCCTTCAGTGGTTCAACCCCTTCATTTGGTTCCTCAGTCGCGACCTCAAGGCCGTACACGAATATGAGGCTGACCAGGCAGTCATCAACAAAGGCATCGATGCAAAATCATATCAACAACTTCTCGTGATCAAGGTCGTAGGGAATCGACTGCAGCCTTTCACCAACAATCTGAATCACGGCTCACTCAAAAAACGTATCATTATGATGTACCAGAAACCCTCCAACCGATGGCTCATGCTCAAAGCACTTTGTGCCATCCCAGTGGCGGCATTGACCATCAATACCTTCGCCACACCTATTGAGACTGATCCCGTGGAAGATATGGTGAAGACTTTGGAAACAAAGGCTGTACCAACCTTCAACGAAGTGAAAGAAAATGTCCTCACGACAGTGGAAAGTGTTGAAGAAACGCCTTTCGCCATCCATCCTGTCAGAGACCAATATGGCAGAATCCTCGGATTCTCCCACGAAGGCACGCCAGCAACTGGCGACTTCGAATGCACCTCCGAATATGTGTTCGTCAATGGACGCCCAGCTACAGAGGCAGAACTCAGAAACTACAAGAGCTTGATGGCTAATTCCACGTTTGAGATGCTGAAGACAGCCAATGGAACACCAGAGTATGACTACAAGGACAAGCACGGCATCATCGTCATCCATACCCAGAACGCAACAGCTCCAGACGGCGACGAACCACTCGTCCTCATCAACGGAAAAGAAATCAAACTCCCAGCCGACGTGAAGACTATTGATGGTGCAAGCATCGCCAAACTCCTCAACCTCGATGAGGATGCTATTGAGTCCATCACCGTCCTCAAAGATGCTGCAGCCAAAGCCTTCTATGGAGATAAGGGTAAGAATGGCGTCATCGAAATCAAACTGAAGGAAGTGAAAGAACCCTCATCACTCGATGAGTTGATGGAAAAACTGCCTGGTGCAGAGAAGCATGAGGATGGCACCATCACCATCAATGGAAAGCCTGTGAAAAAAATCCTCCTCGAAGGACAAGAGGTCTACAACGATGACGACCCCATCTTTGATGTAACCGAAGAGCCAGCACAATACCCTGGTGGTCAAGGAGCCTTGATGCAGTTCCTCGCTCAGAATGTTCGCTATCCGAAGATTGCAGCTGAAAACGGTGTTCAAGGACGTGTTCTCGTACAATTCGTGATAGAAAAGAACGGCTCATGCAGCAATTACAAGATTGTCAGAAGTGCCACCAAAGACATCAAGGACGCAGTCCTGACCGTCACTGCACAGAACGGAAAGAAAGATGCTGAGGCAGAGAAGAATGCCCAAACAGAGCAAGAAGCCCGTGAAGCTCTTGACGCAGAAGCCCTCCGCGTACTTCATGCTATGCCCAACTGGATACCAGCCAAGCAGAGAGGGCAAGAGGTGAGGATGAGATACACTCTCCCCATCACCTTCCGCCTCCAATAACAGACATGTGTTAGTTCATCTCACCACCGTGAAGTTCTCATTGAGCGTGAAGGTCTTCTCGTAGTCCTTGGTCTTGACGGTGTAGGTTTCTCCCATCTGGAACGCGGCGCTGCTGATGAGGCTGGCGCTGCGTCGGAGGGAGAAGGGAACAGTGATGGTCTCAAGGAGCTTGTTTTTGCTGTCGTAGAGATAGACAGGCTGTTCCTTCACGATGTTGATGTTGAGGAGAAGAGCAGAGGGTTGCTTGGATGTCTTGTTGGTGGGAACGGATGGCATTTCACCCATACCTCCTCCAACGGTGAAGACGGTGCCGCCTTCGATGACGAGTGGGGCGAAGTCACAATCCAATCCCTCTTCGGGTGAACCAGCCTGGCTCAATGCATAGACGGTGCCGCCTGTGATGATGATGGCGGGTTCTGCGTCCTCTTGAGTGCTGTTGTTGCCTCCAAATGGCGTGAAGAAACCAGTCTTGGGGTTGGAATCGACGGCGTCGTTACCCCTGCTTCGAGCGATGACTGTACCTCCATTGAACTCGATGGTGGCGTTGGCATTGATGGCGTCATCAGGACTTATCACATCCACGATGCCGCCATTGACGACCACTCCTTCCTTTCCTTCAATGCCCTCAGCACCAGCGGTAGTGGTCTTGACGGTCACCTTGCCGCTGTTGATGGTGATTTTTTCCTTCGATGCTATGCCTTTAGTGGATGAGACATACTTGTGCTTGCCTCCGAAGCCCATGCCTCCATCTTCATCCTCTTCACCTTCCCCACCAGGGTTTCCGAAGCCACCAAAACCGCCTCCGAATCCTCCAAAGTCCGGCATGCCTCCTTCTCCAAAATTGGGGAATCCTCCTCCAAAGCCACCAAATCCACCTTGTCGGGTGCTGTCGCTAGGTGCGCCGAAGCCTCCCATGAAGAAGCCTCCGAAACCACCAAATCCCTCCCCGTTCTGCATTCTCTCTTCGAAATTCTTGCGCATTTCCTCGATACGGGCTTGGTCTTCTTCGGAGAGGTTTCCGAAGTTTGGCATACCGCCTCCAAAGCCCCCCATCTGGAAACCTCCAAAACCTCCTTGGCGAGTGCTGTCATTGGGAGCGCCAAAGCCTCCGAAACCTCCACCAAAGTTTCCAAAACCGAAAGGTTTTTCGCCCAGGTGGTTACCTGAGGTGGTGACGTTGAGGGTGAGTTCTTCAATGGTGATGTCCTTTTGGGTCTTGATGCCTCGACAGCCGTCACCCGTGGCGATGATATTGAGGACGCCCTTACCAGAGAGCAAGAGCTTGTCCTTTGCCCAAATAGTGGCTGCCTTGTTGTTGGCTGTATCGTTGCAGGCTGTGATTGTGAGGGTGTTGGTGCCCTCAGCAGCAATCTCCACCTTCTTCTTGTTCTTGAGCCAGAGGGGAGCGCCCTCCTGACTGGTCAGCGTGAGGTTTTTGATATTCACTTTTGCCTTGCCGTCGGTCTTGAGAACCAGTTGGCCGTCATCACTCTTGCCACTGAGCAGGAGGGTGAGTTTGTGATCCTTGAAAGCACTCTCGACAGAAACGTGGGAGCCGTCCACCGTCACGTTGACGCTGTCCTTAACTTGTTGTTTCACTTTGGCAGTTGTGCCGTTGAATTGAATGGTAATGTCTTCTGCTTGGCAGATATTGCCCATTGTCAAGGCCAGTGCCCAAGCCATCAAAATCCCTTTGTTCATGAACATATTATAATATAATATAATGTATTACTTTATTGGTTTCTTTTACGATGTTTTTATCTATTAGAGTAGCTTGTATGGGCAAAAGATTAAAATCTTCATCCGATTTTATGAATATTTAAGTATAGGATTTGGTCAATCCAAAGAAAGGATGTATCTTTGCAAACTAAAAGCAATAACGAAAGTATTAAGATAACTAATTAAATCAGACAGATATGGAACAAATGGACTGGTCGAACCTTGGTTTCGGCTATCGTAAGACAGATTACAATGTGCGCTGTTACTATCGTGACGGCAAATGGGGTGAGATTGAAGTGTGCTCAGAAGAGACGATTCCACTCCACATGGCTGCCACTTGTCTGCACTACGGACAAGAGGCTTTTGAAGGATTGAAGGCTTATCGTTGCCCTGATGGCAAGGTGCGTGTTTTCCGTAGTGACGAGAACGCTGCCCGTTTGCAGAGCACGTGTCGTGGCATCCTCATGCCTGAGCTTTCTACAGAGAAATTCAATGAGATGGTGGACAAGGTGGTGCGCTTGAACGAGCGTTTCATCCCTCCATACGAGACTGGTGCTACGCTGTACATCCGTCCTCTGCTCATTGGTACGAGCGCTCAGGTGGGTGTGCATCCTTCTCAGGAGTACCTCTTCATGATTTTCGTGACGCCTGTAGGTCCTTACTTCAAGGGTGGTTTCTCTTGCAACGACTATGTAATCATCCGTGAGTATGACCGTTCGGCTCCTCTTGGTACAGGTATCTATAAGGTGGGTGGCAACTACGCTGCATCATTGCGTGCCAACAAGATGGCGCACGATCTGGGGTATGCCTGCGAGTTCTACCTCGACGCCAAAGAGAAGAAGTATATGGATGAGTGTGGTGCTGCTAACTTCTTCGGCATCAAGAACAACACTTATGTGACTCCTAAGTCAACTTCTATCCTCCCATCCATCACCAACAAGAGCCTGATGCAGTTGGCAGAAGATCTTGGTCTGAAGGTGGAGCGTCGCCAGATTCCTGAGGACGAACTCGCAACCTTCGAGGAGGCAGGCGCTTGTGGTACGGCTGCTGTGATTTCTCCTATCGGCAAGATTGACGATTTGGAGGAGAAGAAGTCCTTCCAGATTTCTAAGGACGGCAAACCTGGTCCTATCTCAGAGAAACTCTACAACAAACTGCGTGGCATCCAGTATGGTACAGAGCCAGATATTCACGGATGGACACGAGTAGTAATCGACTAATAACAAACTAATTAACAGAACTATGAAACCTACGCTTTTTCTCCTTGCTGCGGGAATGGGTAGCCGCTACGGTGGCTTGAAGCAGTTGGATGGTCTTGGACCAAACGGTGAAACCATCATGGATTACTCCATCTACGATGCCATCCAGGCTGGATTTGGCAAGATTGTATGGGTGATTCGTAAGGATTTTGAGGAGCAGTTCCGCACTCAGATCCTGTCTAAGTATGAGGGTGTTATCCCTTGCGAACTGTGCTTTCAGGGCATTGACAGCCTTCCAGAGGGCTTTAAGTGTCCAGAAGGACGTGTGAAGCCTTGGGGTACTAATCATGCTGTGCTGATGGGTAAGGATGTGATTAAGGAGCCATTCTGCGTCATCAACTGCGATGATTTCTATGGTCGAGACGCCTTCATGTCGATTGGCAAGTATCTCTCCAGCCTGCCAGAAGGTTCTAAGAACAAGTATGCGATGGTGGGCTTCCGCTGCTGCAATACTTTGTCTGAGAACGGTTCTGTGGCTCGTGGTGTTTGTATGTATGATGACAGCCGTCACTTGGTGGATGTGGTGGAACGTACAGAAATCCTGCGTCAGGCAGACAAGGGCAACGCCATCTGCTACAAAGATGAGCAGGGCGAGTGGATTCCGCTGGACGAGAATGTGCCTGTCAGCATGAACATGTGGGGCTTCACTCCTGACTACTTCGAATACTCTGAGGCTGAGTTCAAGGAGTTCCTCAGCGACCCCAAGAATATGGAGAACCTCAAGGCTGAGTTCTTCATCCCACTGATGGTCAACAAACTCATTAAGGGTGGCACAGCAACAGTTGAGGTGCTCGACACCACTTCTGTTTGGTTTGGTGTGACTTATGCTGCTGACCGTGAGGCTACTGTACAGCGCATTGCTCAGTTAGTGGCTGACGGTGTTTATCCCAATAAACTCTTCTAAAGAGTCAGTTATAAGGAAGTTAAAGGGCGAAGCGATAAATCCCCTTTAACTTCCTTTTTTAACTACATATATATAAAGGAAAAATGAAAGGAATAGTGCTCGCTGGTGGTTCGGGAACAAGGCTTTACCCCATCACCAAGGGTGTGAGCAAACAGCTCATTCCCATCTTTGATAAGCCTATGGTGTATTACCCCATCTCTGTGCTGATGCTGGCGGGCATCAGGGAGATACTCATCATCTCGACACCTTACGACCTGCCAGGCTTCAAGCGTCTGTTAGGCGATGGCAGCGATTATGGCGTGCATTTCGAGTATGCTGAACAGCCTTCACCAGACGGTTTGGCACAGGCTTTCATCATTGGTGAGAAGTTTGTGGGCAATGATGACGTGTGCCTCGTGCTGGGCGACAATATCTTTCACGGACGTGGTTTCTCTGGCATGCTGAGAGAGTGTGTGGAGGATGCGAAGAAAGGTAAGGCCAGCGTGTTTGGCTACTTCGTGAATGACCCTGAACGATATGGTGTTGCTGAGTTCGACGAGGAGGGCAATTGCCTCTCGATAGAGGAGATACCCAAGAACCCAAAGAGCAACTATGCTGTGGTGGGACTCTACTTCTATCCCAACAAGGTGGTGGAAGTGGCGAAGAACATCAAGCCATCACCACGTGGCGAATTGGAAATCACAACGGTGAATCAGGAGTTCTTGGCAGAGAAGAACCTGAAGGTGCAACTCTTGGGACGCGGCTTTGCCTGGCTCGATACAGGCACGCATGATTCTCTCTCTGAAGCATCCACCTTCATCGAGGTGCTGGAGAAGCGCACAGGTCTGAAAATTGCCTGTCTGGAGGGTATCGCCTACCGCAATGGTTGGATCACGACAGAGAAGTTGCGTGAACTGGCACAGCCCATGCTGAAGAACCAATATGGGCAGTATCTGTTGAGACTGGCTGATACAAAGTATTTCGGATCAATCAAATAAAGCAATATGAAAAAGATGAACTTTACACTCAGTGCCCTGCTGTTGTTGACGACAATGGCTTGCAAAGGTAACAAGGTTTTTGACACATTTGTAGATGCAGTCGCCTCTGACGATTCGTCAGAAGTGATGCCTGCGTCGGACACTCTGGTGTTTGAGCAGGTTGTGTACAAAGATTCTGTCGAGTACCAAGTGAAGATTGTTGATTTCACTAGTGACGAAGATCCTGCACCTTACGAGATTGCGACGGTGAAGGACTACTTTGATGCTTCTTCTCTTAAAGCAGTGGCAGGCAAGCCCGAGGTGGTGGAGTTCATCAACCAGTGGTTGACCATCGATGCTGCTCCTGAGTGGAATGTGGAAGCCCCTGTCACCGCTGCTAAGGTAGCTGAGGTGTATGCCCAGATGAAAAAAAATGGTGTGGCCGATGTGTATTCATCGATGCATTTAAGGGCGGCAGGTCACTTGAATGCCACTGTGGGTGCAGAAGAACCCGATGATGAGATGCCGGAGATGCCGTTCGAGTCGGGCAACGAATACGAATCCTCCATCGATGTGTTCTGGCAGACGCCTAACCTCCTCACCTTGTGGGATTCTGGCTACGACTATTCCGCTGGTGCGGCTCACGGTATGCCTTGGGGCTTTGGGCGTACTTTCGACCTGAAGAACTTGCGCATCCTCACGATGGACGACATCATCACCAAGGTTGGACGTCCTGCTTTGCTGAAGATGATCATTGCCACGTTGAAAGAGGATTATGCTGATGGTTGGGATATGGCCAACGAAGATGAATCAATCGATTTTCCTGCTTGTGACCCATCGCTCATGCAGGATGGTGTGGCATTCGACTACGGCGCCTACGAGATTGGTGCCTACGCATTGGGCATGCCGCAGGCACTCATTCCCTACGACAAGATAAAGCCTTATCTGACTGAGGAAGTGAAGGAACTCTTGGAAATGAAGTAAGGTTGACCCTATACACTCAAGTGATATAAAGAAATTGAGGAATAAATGGCTCATTTGGACAAGCAAGGTGCTTGTGTCTGCCTTGTCCATGTTGGGACTGTCGTCATGCTGGTTCCAACCCTGCATGTATGGTGTGCCCAGAGAGAATTGGAACGACACGACAACAACAGATTCTGCGGCCATAGATACGATGAGGGAATTTAAGGCGATGTATGGTGTCTCGCCTGCTCCTTATCGACAAGCCGATATTGATAAGGAGGGTGTAGATATAGAAATCAAACAAGACTGATCTTATGGCGACGCTCTCTCTCAAACAGAAGGTGGGCTTGGAGCTGGATCGACAAGTGCGCAAGAACCACAAGCAGCTGCACCCCTTGCGGCAGCTCTTCTGGGAATGCACGCTGCGTTGCAACCTGCATTGCAAGCATTGTGGCAGCGACTGCAAGACAGAGTCCCTGATGCCCGATATGCCTGCCGAAGATTTCCTCAAGGTCATAGACGAGCAGGTGACCCCTCATGTGGATGACAGGCATCAGATGATGGTCATCTTCTCAGGAGGTGAACCTTTGGCACGCAAGGACATTGAGGACATCGGTATGGAACTCTACAAGCGCGAATACCCTTGGGGCATGGTGACTAACGGCATGATGTTCACTGAGGAGCGGTTCAAGCGTTTGTGCGCATCGGGCTTGTCGAGCGTGGCGGTGAGTCTTGATGGCAAAGAGGAAGACCACAACTGGATGCGTGGGCATGAGAGCAGTTTCAAGAATGCCATGCGTGCCATCCGTCTGCTGGCGGCTCAAAAACAAGTGATTTGGGATGTGGTGACCTGCGTGAACAACCGCAATGTCAACTACCTTCCTGAACTGAAGGATATGCTCTATGAGGCAGGTGTGCGTCAGTGGCGACTCTTCACCATCTTCCCTGCAGGACGTGCCAAGCAACATCCCGACCTGCAAATCTCCGACGGGAAATTCCGTGATCTGATGGAATTCATCGTGGCTTGTCGCCAAGAGGGGAAGGTGCATGCCAGTTATGCCTGCGAGGGTTTCGTGGGTGAGTACGAAGGGAAGGTGCGTGACCATCTCTACCGTTGTGAGGCAGGTTTGAGCGTTGCCTCCATCCTTATCGATGGCAGCATCTCCGCCTGCACCAGCATTCGTGGCAAATACTATCAGGGCAACATCTACAAGGACAACTTCTGGGACGTCTGGGAGAATGGCTTCCAGAACTACCGCAATCGCGACTGGATGAAAAAGGGCGATTGTGCCGACTGTAAGATGTTCCGATACTGCGAGGGTGGGGGAATGCATCTTCGCGACGAAGAAGGAAACCTGATGCTCTGCCACATGAAGCGGCTGGGGCATTGAGACATAAAAAGGGCTACGCCAAATCGGTGTAGCCCCTTTTCTTTGATGTATGTGGATTACTTCTGTTCTGCGAATCTGTTACCAATTCGGATGATACGAGCAGAGTCAGCTTTTACAGAATCTGCAGGTGCTTCATCGGTTTTGAGCGCTCTTGAATAACTATAACCATAGTAGATGTCCCATTCAAATGAAGCGCGTCCCCAAGGGTAGTACTCGTAAGCGTAATATGGTGTCCAATAAAAGTCTTCTAGTTTGATCAGTCTGAATTCCTCGCCACCAATATGGAAAGTTCCTTTGAATTCGTAGTTGTTGAGACTGTAGTTATAGATGTCTGCATTATAATCCTTACGGTAGCCCGGATAGTCCAGATGGATGATGCCATTATCAATGTTCCAGTAGAAGTGGAAACTTAATTCTTCGTATGGACCAACTGGATACCAGTCCACCTGATAACCCTCACCGTAAGTGGCATAGTCGTAAGCAGGTATGAATTTGATTCTCGTGTCGTACGAGTCGAAACGTACGGTGTTACCGTATGGATCATCAATTTCGTAGAACATACCAAAATGACCTTTCCATTCTCCTGAAATTAGGATGGATCTTGTTATATCAGCATCTTCGTTGCACGAAGAGAACATCGCGCAGAATCCCATTACTGCAATGATGTTGAAGAGTGATAATACCTTTTTCATGTTGTTATAGTTTTTAATGGTGAATAGTTGTCATTTTGTCATTTCTTATTCTTCAGCAAAGCGGTTGCCGATTTGAATGGCTTTGATGCTCTGATTATTGTCTTCGCTGTCTGAGCCATCGATACTGCGTGTTGCCCAATGGTACCCATGATAGTAGTCGTCATAGTAATAATAAGGAACACAATCTGCTAAGTCGCTGAGCCAACAAAGGAATGCTACACCATCATAAAGATTGAGTCTGGCATAGTCTGACCATTTGTATACTTTTTCGATGGCATGCAAGTCAAATTCTGTGGTACTGTTGGGAAAATGACCATAGAAATGATCCTTCTTTAGTTTATAATTTTTAATTTGCATGCTGAGCCCCGGATTATTAGGGTAAGTTATATAAATGTCTGTTTTGAGGACATTCCATGTGAAATAGTAACTGATAGTTTCATAAGGACTATCGGGATCTGTGTAGTAATCGACTTGATACCCCGTTCCTTGCGTGTCGTACTTTTCATTGGGAATGAATTGAACGACACTGTGGTCGGAATCGTATTCCTTTCCTGTGTCATCTCTGTAGTACATGCCCCAATAGCCAGTCCATTTCCCTGAGAGCTTCATGGCGATTTTCTCGTCCTTGTGGCACGAGGTGAACACCAAGCACAGGCACGCTACCGTGATGATGCCTAAGAGTTTTTTCTGTTTCATACGTTTAAGTTTTTTCGATTGTTATTATTCTGACGGCAAAGTTACGACATATAATTGGAACATCCGTAGTATTTCCACTATAATTTGTGGGAATTCCCCCGTTCCATGAGGAAAATTCCACACTTTGCCCCAAAAGCATGTTGACTGCAAACAAAATGCAAACTCGTTTTGGGAGTGTTTTCGGCAAAAAGCAGTAACTTTGCAGACAAATTACTGTTGCAAAGAGAAAGTTGCAAACGAACGCAAAGAAAAAAAAGCATGAGAAAGATTCTTTGGATATTGACGGCAGGCCTGCTGATGACAGGTTGCAGCGTGAGGCAGGAACGTCCGACGTTCTCGCTGAAGGGGGCGTGGGTGATGACCCAAGTGACGGTGCCAGAAGGGTACGTCTATCAGTATCCTGCCGATGAGGGAACGTGGTTGAGACTGTACGAGGGTGACAGCATGATGTATGAGTGTCGGCTGACGCTTGCGGAACAGGCGTTGGTGGTGAAGCCTGAAGGAAAATGTGGTGTGACGCTTATCGACAAGGGTGGGGGAGAGCATCTCTATTTGGAGGGCGAAGATTCTCGTCCGCTGACAGTAGTGGACGATTCGACCATCACCATTCAGCGTATGGGTCGAGTCTCCATGTGGCGTCGTGCTGATGACATCACAAAAGAATGGGACGAAGAGATTCGTGCCATCGTGGAGCGTGACCTGAAAGAAGAAATGACATCGTCGGATGAGATACGCAGTTACGTGCTCTCAGCTAAGGAACGTGAGCAAGCTGATGTCATCCACTCGCTCATCTATGCCATCATAGGCATTGCCGTGCTGGTGGTGGTGATTGCTCATATAGCCTTCCTGAATCGCAGGGCAAAACGTCGGTTGCAATTGCAGTTGCAGCAGATTCTGGAAGAGCACGAGGAACGTCCGCAGCCTGTGCGTCAGGCCATCGCGTCGGTGGAGGAAGCTTACTTTTCCTCTGACGAGCATCATGCGTTGCAACGGCGCATCGCCACAGGTCAGCGTCTGAAGGAGGAAGAATGGAATGAGCTGGAAGGGCATCTGAAGAAGGTCTATCCGGGTTTCACGAGCCAATTGCGCACATTATATCCAATGTCGGAACTGGAATATCAGACTTGTCTGCTCATCAAACTGCGCATCGGACCGAAAGACATTGCAACCGTGCTGAGTCGCGACGTAAGCACCATCAGCACTGTGCGTAGTCGCCTCTATCAGAAGGTGTTCGGACACAAGGGCAGCACTCGTGAATGGGACGAATTCGTGCTGAGCATCGGAGCGTGACGAGTTTGCAAACAGTTTGCATCGCAATTGCAAAGTAGATGCAAACCGAAAAGTTTGGTGTCATGACAGAAAGCCCGTACCTTTGCACCGTTCAATTCACCCAATTACAAACCTATTAAAACTTAAGACGTATGAAAAGAGTATTGTTTTTGATGGTAGTGACGCTTATGAGCGCGCTCCAGGTAATGGCTCAGACCACGAAGGTGGCAGACAAGGAACTCATCGGAGTATGGATGATGGAGTCTATGCAATTCGATGGTGAGAAGAAAACAATTTGTGGCAAGTCGTCGGGCTACACCCAGTTCAAATACTATGGTGCCGACGGTGAATATGCCTGTGCTGAATTGGCACTCTCAAAGGATGGCAAGGTGGTTATAATGCCCCACGAATATGGAACTTACACCTTCAAGAACGGCAAGTACAGCGAGATGGGACGTCCCGTCGTCAAGCCTGAGGAGATGCAGATGATAGATAAGACCACTTTCAAGGGGCGTTGGATGAACCGCAACGACATTTGGAAGAAGATCACCCTTCCTCAGAACGTAGTTCGCTACATGGTTGACGCCTGCAAGTCAAAGAACACGCCAGCCGACATCCAGCAGCAGATCAAGCAGGTGATGTTCAAGTAACGCACATGTTAGTAATTAATGATAGTTACAAGATTAGTTAAATAGTTATAGTGTACACTCCCTCGCCCTGTTAGTGATGATGGCGCGAGGGGTTTTTCTCTTCACTCGAGTCATTTTATCATTTGACTCGAGTGAAGTTTTTCTACGACGCGTTCTAAAACTTTTTACAACGGGACGGAAAAATATTTAGAACGCGTTCCAGAAAAAACAGCTTCGAGTACCATTTTCGCCCATCCAATAAGGCACGCTTATTTCCCAATAACCTGCCATTATTGCCAAATAACCCGCCTCTGCTGAAAAATAACCGTGCCTTACTGAAAAAAGTTTGTCTTATATTTTGTGGATAGAGTGAAAAGAATATCTGGCGAGGGTTACTCTGCCAGATATTCTTTCATGTCTTCTTTCCATTGGTCCAGGTCGTCCACTTTCCATTCGCCGGCTTCATAGACGAGGCTGACCACGACTGGGATGTCGCTGAAGTTGTGAAGCTTGAGCGAGACGGTTGCGCGCCAGGGTTTCTCGCTGATGTCGATGTCTTTCAGCACGAAGTCGGAGGCGTGGAGGTTCTCTGCATCGAAGTCTTGCCCCATCACCCAGTAGTCGGCTTCGAAAAAACCTATGTCATCCGTTCCTTTGTCCTTCTCGAGAACGGCTGCCACGGTGGCGTTCCAGTCTTGTGAACAGAACTTCTTGTCGAGTTCGCTGGATTTGGCCATCCAGTCTTCGCTGCTGTAGGCGTCACTCACAGCCTCATACACCGCTTTCACTTGTTCCAACGCATATTCGCCCACTTCGTCTTCGGTGGGTTCATAGACGGAGCCTGGGCCGTCGAGCATGAAGACGGAGTCCTCTGGCTCGACGTTATCGACGTTGGACGTTTTGTTGTCATTGCAACTGCACAGCATTGTCAGTGTGCAGAGCAGCAGGGGGAAGGTCTTTTTCATCATCTTCATGGGTTATGAGTTTGCTTCTACGTACTTGGACATCTCGTCGAAGAGGTCGTTGTTGTCATCGCCCACCTCGCTCCACGAACGAATTTTCCATTGGTTGTCCTCCCAGTCGAACGTCAGTTTCGTGTACATCCATTGTTCGCCTGAGTGGAGTTCGAAGGTGGCTTCGGCCATGTTGCCTGTCAGCAGTTCCACCTTGATGTTCTGGGGCGTGACTGGCACATCCATTCCGTATGTCCAGCGGATTTGCTCATTCTCAAAACGTCTGTCATCGGCTTTCTTCTTGGCATTGATGACGCGAATCTGTCGCTGCAACTCGTTAAAATCTTTTGTGCAGAACATGCCATCGAGGTCGGTGTTGTTCTCCATGCCCTCTCCACTGGAAGCGTATGTCTTGCTGACTTCTGCATAGATTTTCTTGAGTTGTCGTGTGACAGCCTCTTCTGTCCATTGGTCTTCTGGTGCCACGTTCACACCATCTGCCACCATTGCTGGATCGTCAGAAGCAGTTGGAGTGTCGGTGTTGGCTGAGAGAGAATCTGTGTTTTCTGCGTCTGCATCAGGCTTGTTGCCTAAGTTGCAACTGGTGATCAGCATCATGGATGCGGTCATCACTATGAATGTCATTTTTTTCATCCTGCAGTACTTTCATTATTGATTCCTAAAAAATATTCCATATCTGTGCGGAAGCCTACGCCGTCCGTGTCGTAGTCAGCGAAGTCATCAATCTTCCATTGTCCGTCTTCCACTATGAGGCGCAGACGCACTGGAGCTGTTTGTCCGCTCCACGAGAGAGTGAGATAGGCTTCGACACGGTCTTCTGTGGGGTCTGTGATGTCGTCGAACTGCACCTTGATGGGTGTGCCGAGTCCCTGAAACCAACGATTGCCTTCATCCTCGAAGTAAGCATCACTGCCTTGAGCGATGGCCTTCATGCTCTTTCCCTCCACTTGTTCCATGAGCGCCAAAAGGCTTTTGGTGCATGCGATGGAGTCGAGCAGGGTCATGTCCATCTCGCCTTCACTCATGTTGTTCAATTCGTTGTAGTAAGCTGTGATTTGTTCCCTGACAGCTTCTTCGGTATGGATGTTTGCCACAGGTGCTTCTGTGGGGGAGTCTGTTGTCACAGAATCTGCGCCCTCGCCATTGCTGTTGGTCTTGTTTCCACAAGAAGTGAAACTCAATGCAGCAATGGCGATGAGCATTAAAATGTTACTCTTTTTCATGTTTTCTATCTTTAGGATGGTTAGTTTCTAAAAAGGTCTGGATAACCTTGGGCTACCCAGACCTTTCTTATTTCGTTGATGATTCTTATTCTGCAGCTGGTGCTGGTTCTGCCTTGCCCTTGTTGGTGAGCTCGGCCAACTTTTTCTTGCCGTTGAATGCGAACACCCAAACGAGGAAGCCTGCAATGACTAAGAGGATGATGCCAAGTACAGGACGGTAGAAAATCCATGCAAGAGCGATGACGATGAGTGAGTAAACGATACCCACGATCGTGCAGATGATGCCCACGCCGAATGCGAAGATGCTTGACAGGAATGGAACCACCTTGAGGAGCGTCTCGAGGAATGAGAAGAGGCTCTTGAAACCAGAGATAACCAGGAGGATGCCGACGATGCGGAGAATCCAAGTCCACATGGTGTTGTTCTCGTTCTCCTCTTCGAAGATCTCTTCGATGCTCTTCTTGCCCATTCTCAGGGTCTGGAACTTCTTCTTGTTCTTTGCAACGAAAGGCTTGAATGTGTTGCCATCCACTACAGAAACGACAGTCACCTTAGCAGGAACGGTCTTCTCGAAAGTGATGCGAACGTCACCAACCTCAGGAGCGTTCATGCTGCGGCCGTAGTAGATTACGTTGCCAGCCTGGTGTACATACTCGAGGTCAACCTTGTTGTTCTGTGAGATAGAGTCTGCAATAGCAGTCTGCAAGCTGTCAGCAGTAGCGGCAGCAGGCTCAGTCTGTGCAACAGGGGCCACAGCAGCGTTAGCCTGATTAACAGGAGTTGGCAGACCCTTGATTCTTGCATAAGTGTCAGCAACGCTCTTGTCCATAGACTGCAGAAGCTGCTCGTTGACGTTCAGTTCAACAGCCTCAGTAGAGCTGATAGAGTGGATGAGAGACTCGTTCAGCACGTATGCGCCGAAAGTAACTTTCTCAGCCCAGAGATCCTGATTCTCAACAACAGTCCAAGTGTAGTTCTTGTTCTGATAAGCGGGGTCCTTGAAGTCGCCGCTGTTCACTGGGCTGCTCACCCATTCCTGCTTGTAGGTGTAAGTAGTAGTGGTCTCTTCCTTGCCGCCGAGCTTGTCTTCGCTCTTTGACTCAGAGTGCTCAACCCACTGGAAGTACTCCACCTTGCGGCTAAGGCTGATGGCGTTCTCGCTGATGCCGAAGTCAGTGTCAGTCAGAACCTCCTCAGTGTTGGCCATTGCAGTACCGCACACCAGTTCGCCGTCAAGACTCTTGTCCATCTTGTCAGGATTAGGCATCTCAACACATGCACCCTGTGCATCTTCCAGCATGTCAGCAGTCTTAACTGCACGACCTTCGTTCCACCAGAGCAGAATCGTTGCGCCGATGATGATGACAAAGCCCATGAGAGTAGCCTTGATTGAATTACCTACGCGGGTACCGTAACCCGTAGTTGTTTTCTCAGTGTAAGCCATAATCTTTTGCTTTTTTAATGATGATTAGTAAATAGAACTTTTGTTAATAGTATTTCCATTTTCGTGGCAAAGTTACGGCTTTTGTTAATAATTGCCAAAACCTTTATGTGTTTTTTGTCATTATGGTGGCGTTTTTTGTCAAAAAGTATTAACTTTGCACATCATTTTAGGAATAAGTTTGCATATATGACACTCAAAGCATTGAACGCTCGCACGGCTCCGAAGAGTCATGCACCTGAGAGAATCATCCAATTTGGTGAAGGAAACTTCTTGCGTTGTTTCGTGGATTGGATTGTGTACAACATGAATCAGAAGACTGATTTCAACGCCTCCGTCGTGGTGGTTCAGCCCATCGAACGGGGTATGGTTGATTGGCTCAACGGACAGGATTGTCTCTATCACGTCAATCTGCAAGGTCGTCTGAACGGCGAGAAAGTCAACTCCCTCACACGTATCGACTGCATCAGTCGCGCCCTCAATCCTTACAGCCAGAATCAGGCTTTCATGGCATTGGCAGAGCAACCAGAAATCCGTTTTGTCATCTCCAACACGACAGAAGCCGGCATCGCTTTTGACCCTGCTTGCAAGTTGAGCGATGCACCAGCCGCTTCTTATCCTGGCAAACTCACGCAGTTGCTCTATCGCCGTTTCAAGACCTTCAACGGTGCTGCCGACAAGGGATTGATCATCATGCCTTGTGAGTTGATTTTCCTCAACGGACACCATCTGAAGGAGTGTATCTACCAGTACATCGAACTTTGGAAGGATGACTTTGGTGCTGACTACGCAGCCTTCAAGGAGTGGTTCACTAAATATAATTATGTGTGCGCCACACTGGTGGATCGCATCGTGCCAGGTTTCCCACGCAAGGAGATTGGTGAGATTCAGGAGAAGATCTGTTATGCCGACAATCTCGTTGTGCAGGGCGAAGCCTTCCATCTTTGGGTCATCGAGAAGCCAGAGAATATGGAGATTGATGCTCTCAAGGCAGAATTCCCAGCAGAGAAGGCAGGACTGAATGTGCTCATCGCTCCCAGCGAGAAACCCTATCACGAGCGCAAGGTGACCCTGCTGAATGGTCCTCACACAGTCCTCTCTCCTGTGGCATACCTCAGTGGCATCAATATCGTGCGTGACGCTTGCAACGATGCCGTCGTGGGCAAGTATATCCACAAGGTGCAGTTTGAAGAACTCATGCAGACCCTCAACCTTCCGATGGAGGAGCTACAGCAGTTTGCAAGCGATGTGCTGGAGCGTTTCAATAACCCATACGTGGATCATCAGGTGACGAGCATCATGCTCAATTCCTTCCCCAAGTACGAGACGCGTGACCTCCCTGGCGTGAAAGTCTATCTGCAGCGTAAGGGCGAACTGCCCCAAGGACTCGTCTTCGGTTTGGCAGCCATCATTACCTACTACAAGGGTGGAACACGTGCTGATGGCGCACTCATCGAACCTAATGATGCACCAGAAATCATGCAGTTGCTCAAAGACCTTTGGGCAACAGGTGATACGCAGAAGGTGGCAGAGGGAGTTCTCGCAGCCGAGAATATCTGGCACGAAGACCTCAATAAGACTGTTCCAGGCCTCACAGCCCTCGTCAAGAAAGATCTTGACCTCATCCAGCAGAAGGGTATGCTCGAAGCTGTCAAGACCATCTTATAACCAGTTTTACATTTTCTTCAATCGGATGACTCGGCTGGCGAATTGTCCGCTGAGGTTGGCCTCGAAACCTGTCTCCATCAGGAACTTGCCTGAGAAGGTTTTGCCCTCGAAAGAAGAACGACCACGGTCGCTGCTTTCAAACTCGTTGAGTCGATAGGTGGCGTTGGGGTCGAGTCCTGCCAGGTGCCAGCGGGGTGCCTCCAGACCGATGTAGTTCTCGAACTTATAGCAGAAGAACACTGCCTCGCCCTTGTCCTCCGTCACAAACATCTCGCTGCAGAAACCCTTGTTTTCGTAGGGCGAAAGCAGGCGGTAGAGGTCGCCCAATTGGATGATGGGACGAATCTCCTTATAGAACGCCACTGCTTTCTTGGCATACTCACGCTCACGATCGTTCAGGTCGCTGGGCTTCATCTCCATTCCCAAACGTCCAGTCATCGCCACATCGAAACGGAACTTCAACGGAATCACACGCCCCGTCTGGTGGTTGGGTGATGCGCTCACATGCTGAGCCATCGCCATGGTGGGGAAGAAGTGGCTCGTGCCCCATTGGATGAAGAGACGCTGCTGGGCATCCGTGTCATCGCTCACCCAAAATTCGTCGAAGTAAGGCAAGGCACCCCAGTTCACACGACCGCCACCGCTTGAGCACAGTTGGATGACGAGGTCGGGATGGGCTTTTCTGATGCGTTCCAGTGCGCTGCGCAACCCCAAGTGGTAGTCCACGAAGAGGTGGCTCTGCTTGTCTGCCGTCAGATAACTGCTGCCAAAGTTGTTCATCGACATGTTGCAGTCCCATTTTATATAATGTAAGGTGGGATTCTCCTTCACCAGATTGTCCACGATGCTGACCACGAAGTCCTGCACCTTGGGGTTCGAGAGGTCGAGCACCAGCTGTGTGCCGCCACGCCCCTTCGACAGTTCTCGTGTGGGATGCGCCACCACCCAGTCAGGATGCGCCTCGAAGAGTTCGCTCTTGCTGTTGGTCATCTCAGGTTCAATCCAGATGCCGAACTTCAAGCCACGATCCTCGGCGGCCTTCAACAAAGCGGGCACGCCGTTGGGCAGTTTCTGCGTGTCAGTCACCCAGTCGCCCAGACCTTGTGTGTCATCCGTGCGACGGTACTTGCGACCAAACCAGCCATCATCCACCACGAAGAGCTCGCCACCCAGTTCCTTGATGCCGTCCATCATCTGTTCGCACACCTCCTGATTCACGTCCATATAGACTCCCTCCCACGAGTTCAGCAGAATCTCACGCAGCGCTTTTCCGTTATGCAGCTGTACATTGTGTCCCCAACGGTGAAAGGCACGGCTCACGCCCCCTTTGCCCTCTTCGCTGTAGGCAAATGCCAGTTCAGGGGTCTTGAAACTCTCGCCCGACTTCAACGTGTAGGCCGTGTGTAGGTCGTCAATGCCAGCCAACAGCGTGTGGCGGTTCTTGCCACGCGTCTCGATACGCAGTTTGTAGTTGCCTGTCCAGCAGAGGGCAGCACCAATCACACGACCGCTGTTCTCCTGCGGCTTGCCATCCAGCGAGATCATCACCTCCGCCCGATCGTCCATTCCTGTGCGCACACCATCATGATTCACAATCGTCTTCAGGCCAGCCGTCAGCGGCTCTTCCGTCATGGAAGCCTCCTGCCCCCACGCACCATGAAAGTGAGTCAGCCAGGCACCCTCCTGACGCATCGCCATCACGCCGCTGGCATACTGCTCCATCTTGATGGGCTTCTTCTCGCCGTTGCGAATCACCGTCCAGGTCACAATCACGTCACTCTGGTCGTTCGCCTTGTAATAAAGATCTACGAAGAAGTTATACTTCTTGTCTTTCAGCGAAATGATGGTCTCATCGCCACTTTTCTTATAGCCTGTCACCACCAACTCCGTTGACATGTTGCCGTCAGCATGCGTCACGCTCAAAGCCGTCTCGTCGAAACTGTTGCGTCCGAAGGCAGGATAAGCGTCGTGGTTCAGCCCCCTGGCGTCGTACACCTCATGTGCCTGTTCTGGCTTGATGCGTGAACCATAATATTGAATGCGTGGTGTCTGTCCCTCGTTCACTGCAATCATCAGCGTTGTCTTTGGTGTGTTCACAAACACATCCTCTGCATTGACACCCAGACTTAGTGTCAAAGCGAAAAGTGAAATCAGTAAATGTTTCATATCAGTATGGTTTGGTTATTTTCTTTGCAAAGGTAATATTTCTCGATGACACTACCCAATAATCGCCCGCATTTTTTCTTTTTCCTCCTCACACTAAAGATGTTTTCATCTCGAACGTCAATTTTCTTTGATAATCTTTTGCTCTTTCTCTGCTTTTCCGTACCTTTGCACTATCAATCAATTATGTTTACGTATGAAAGAATTAGCATTGAAGTATGGCTGTAATCCCAATCAGAAGCCATCACGTGTTTATATGGAGGAAGGTGAGCTTCCTATCGAAGTGCTGAATGGCCGTCCAGGCTACATTAATCTGCTTGATGCCTTCAACAGTTGGCAGCTTGTCAGGGAGTTGAAGGCTGCAACGGGTATGCCTTCGGCAGCATCGTTCAAGCATGTCAGCCCTGCTGGTGCCGCTGTGGGCGCACCACTGAGCGACACACTGAAGAAGATTTACTTCGTGGATGATGTGAAGATCCCACTCACACCTATCGCAACGGCATATGCCCGTGCTCGTGGTGCTGACCGCATGTCTTCTTTTGGCGATTTCATCGCACTTTCGGACACCTGCGATGAGGCTACGGCTACGCTCATTAAACGTGAAGTCAGTGATGGCATCATTGCTCCAGACTACACTCCAGAGGCACTGGAGATTCTCAAGGCCAAACGTAACGGCACTTATTGCGTCATCAAGATAGATCCCAACTACACCCCTGCACCCATCGAGCGCAAGCAGGTGTTTGGCGTCACTTTTGAGCAGGGGCGCAACGAAATTGACCTCACGGGTGACAACCTCTTCGAGAACATCCCTACAGACAACAAAGAGATCCCTGCAGATGCGAAGCGTGATCTGAAGATTGCGCTTATCACATTGAAATATACGCAGTCGAACTCAGTCTGCTATGTGAAGGACGGGCAGGCTATCGGTATTGGTGCCGGTCAGCAAAGCCGTATTCATTGTACTCGCCTGGCTGGCAACAAGGCGGACATCTGGTGGTTACGTCAGTGTCCAAAGGTGTTGGCATTGCCGTTCAAGAGTGACATCCGTCGTGCAGATCGCGACAACACCATCGATGTGTATATTGGCGATGAATATGAAGACGTACTTCGTGAAGGCACATGGCAGAACTTCTTCACGGAGAAGCCAGAACCTCTTACGGCAGAAGAGAAGAAGGCTTGGCTGGCTCAGAACACGAATGTGTGTCTCGGCTCCGACGCGTTCTTCCCATTCGGCGACAACATCGAGCGTGCCCATAAGAGTGGTGTACAGTATATTGCTCAGGCAGGTGGTTCCGTGCGTGATGACAATGTCATCGAGACTTGTAACAAGTACGGCATCGCAATGGCATTCACGGGCATCCGCCTCTTCCACCATTAATTCTCAATTTTCAATTTTCAATTTTCGACTCTTCAAGTGGCTTCAGACAACGAAATCCAGTATGCCATCATGAATGGCATCAATTTTGGGAAGGCAAAAAGCGAGAAGAAGGACGATTCCAACAAGGTGAAGACCAAAGCTCGCAAGAAAGCCTACCAGACAGGTTCCCACAAGTCAGGTGCGGCCAAGCACAAGGCTGAGATACGTCAGCGTGTGAAGAACCGTGCCTCCCAACGGAAGGGGTGATTCTATGAAAGGAGACGTCCTTTTAATTTCCTTATTGTTTCTTTTAACATCCATTCTTGCCGCTTGCGATTTCAACAAATCGAAGGGTGAGAATGGACGTTCTCCATTTAAAGCCAACACCTCGCAGGCCACACCCCCACATTTCGACCTGCCCGACATTCAGCAGAACGGAGAACTCATAGTCCTCACCCTCTATGGCCCTGAGAGCTACTTTGATTTTCGAGGCGAAGACTTTGGTGTGCAGTTTATGATAGCCCGTCAATATGCCAAAAGTATTGGTGTTAGTATTCGGGTGGATGTTTCTCGAAATCAGCACGATTTAATAGAGAAGCTCCAAAATGGTATAGGTGACTTCATCGCCTATCAAGTGGATAGGAAAGACTCACTATCCTCGTTGTTGGACTATGTGGGCGAGCAGGAGATGAGCACCTTTATGGACAGCTTGGCGAAAGTGCGTCAAGACACGTCTTTGAAATCGCATCAGGGTGGGGCATGGGCTGTTCGCAAGGATTCTCCTTTGTTGTCAGCCTCCCTTTCTCAGTGGATGGCTGTCCACCAGAAAGACTTTTTCGACTTCACCACTATTCGTGTCAAGACGAGCAGTGGACGCACTTATGTGCCTCGACGCAGGGTGAATTCCCCTATCCTCAATGCCTCACTCGGACAGATTTCGATTTATGATGACATCTTCAAGAAGTATTCCATTCAATGTGGTTGGGATTGGCGTCTGATGGCTGCACAGGCTTATCAAGAGTCACTTTTCGATCCGCAGGCGGTATCCTATATGGGTGCGATGGGATTGATGCAGCTGATGCCAGGCACAGCCCGTGATGTAGGTGTTCCTCAATCGGAGGTGTTCGTACCAGAGAGCAATGTGCGTGGTGCATCCAAACTCATCACCAAACTCAACACGCATTATTCCTTCATCACTCCTGCTGATGAGCGCATCAACTTCATCTTGGCTGCCTACAATGCAGGTTCTGGTCATGTGGATGACGCACGAGCTTTGGCAAAGAAATATGGCAAGAATCCCAATGTGTGGTTGGGCAATGTCGATGCCTTTGTTCTCAAGATGAGCGATTCACAATACTACAATCAGCCGGAAGTCAAGTATGGTTATTTCAGAGGCAGCGAGACCTACGACTATGTCAACAGCATTCGCGCCCGCTGGAGCACCTACAAACAGAAGGTGAGGTAATCAGCTACAACAAAGCTGCTACCGCCTACGTAGATAAAGTCTTGGGCTTGGGCATCGTGGAGAGCAGCTTGATAGGCCTGAGCAACCGTTGGATAGCTTTTGCCTTTGAGTCCATAGGTCGCAGCCTTTTGTTTGATGTCTTTGTGGGGAAGGGCACGCTTCACGCTGGCTTGACAAAAATAATAAGTGGCGTGCTTGGGCATCATGGCGAGCACGCCGCTGATGTCTTTATCATTCACCATACCAAACACGATCCGCAGGGGGACATGTACCTTTTTTAATTGTCGTGTAATCCATCGGAAGCCTCCTACGTTGTGGCCAGTGTCGCATACAACTTTTGGGGAGGTTTGCAAGGTCTGCCATCTGCCCATCAGCCCCGTCATTTCACATACATGGGTAAAACCTTCTCGGATATCTTCGTCACTAATCCTGAAACCTTGTTCTTTCAGTCTGCTGATAGCGCATAGAATCGTATTGGCGTTCTTCTGTTGACAATAACCGCCAAGCTCTCCATATATTATTCCGTAATTCTTTGTGTCATAATTGATTCCTCCCTTATGGGTGAATCGATGCTTGATGACCTCTTTTTCTTCTTCAGCAAAATAGATCGGTGCGCTCATCTCTTGTGCTTTGGCTTCGAAAACAGGTCTTGTCTCCTTCACCACTTCGCCAACCACGATGGGCACATGGGTCTTAATAATGCCTGCCTTCTCACCAGCAATCTTCGCCAACGTATCGCCTAAAAACATCACGTGGTCGAAACTGATGTTGGTGATGACACAAACCTCTGGTGAAATGACATTTGTGCAATCCAGACGGCCTCCAAGTCCCACCTCGATGACTGCCACATCTACGTGCTGTTCAGCAAAGTACTTGAACGCCATCGCTGTGGTCAACTCGAAGAAAGAAGGATGCAGAGGCTCGAAGAAAGCTTTGTGTTGTTCGACAAAATCGATGACATACTGTTCGCTGACCATTTCGCCGTTCACACGGATGCGCTCTCGAAAATCCACTAGATGGGGTGAGGTGAAAAGACCCACTTTGAGTCCAGAGGCTTGTAGAATGGCTGCCAAAGTGTGTGAGCAGGAACCCTTTCCGTTGGTGCCTGCCACATGAATGGTCTTATAGTGCTGATGCGGATGTCCGAAATGATTGTCCAGTTGATAGGTGTTGTACAGTCCTTCCTTATAGGCATCTCCTCCCACGTTCTGAAACAGTGGAGCAGAGGTGAATAGATAGTTGATGGTCTCTTGATAAGTCATGTTTTGTTATATTTTGTTACAAAGTTATGAATAAAATGCCAAAATAAAGATGAAAACGAAAAATTTGTTTTACCTTTGCACTTATTATAGAACTCATGAGACCTAAAACCTACATATTAACCCTTGTCGTTGTACAGACTCTCCTTTTCTGCTTAGTTGCATGTGGGGAAGCTTCAGATGTGCAGCAGAGTGAGATTGATTCGCTCAACGTGTTGGCATATCAGGCGAAATACCGTTCGTTGGAAGAAGCACGAGGGTATGTGGATGAGGTGCTGATTGGACATGCTGAGACCACCTATCGTGACGGCATCCATGAGGCTTTGTTGAACAAGGGCGACGTGCATGGTATGCGGATGGAGTATGACTCTGCACAGGTCTGCTACACGCAGGTGCTGGAAGAATCGAACAACGATTTGTTGTGCAGTGTGGCAGATGTGGATATGATGTCTGTGTGTCTGATGCTGTCGATGAGTAAAGAGTTCTACGACTATCGGAGTGACGCACAGGAACGTATGGAGAATGTGGAGGAAGAGACTGAGGATATGACTGAGCATCAGAGAAGTGTATGGAGTGCTTTGCAGACTGATTACCATTTTGTGTCGATGAATTATTTCATCAAAATGCGTCAAGATGAAGGGGTGAAGGAAGAGTTTGACTGGTTGGAAGAACATCAGGATATGTTTGCAACGGATTCAGTGAAGCAATCCACCTATCTGTTCTTGAAGTCCATCTACAACGTCTCAGGCATGAAGGCGGTTGATGCGGAAGATGAGATGCAGGGCAACATGATACGTCTCTTGTCGATGAGCAGGCAGAATGGTAATGTCTATTTTGAGATTACCGCTTTGGACGCATTGGCCAAGTCTATTATGACAGGTGGAGAACTGAAACCTTCACGTTGGGTCTTCATTGAGGAATTGATTGGCGAGTTTGGTTTTGCGCCTTTAGAGTACAGGTTGGCAAATCGTGCTTTGCGGTTGGCCAGACTCTATGGGAATGACTTCGTGCAGACGACGGTACTGGTCACGCTTTCTGATTATTATTTGAGAAATGGTGAAGACAGTCTGGCGGTGGTGCAGATGGAGGACGCTTTGGAACTCATCAATCATCATCATCGGCAGATGCTTCATCTGGAGGATTCGACAGAGATTGCCGACAAGGATGTGCTTTATGTCTATGAAGAGACGGATGATTCTCTTTCGAAAGAGATGCGTTGGATTGTTGACCCAAACGTGGTGGCTGTTCCAGAATGGATGGCGATGGTGAGGGAGCAGTTGAGCATTGTCTATGGTGCGATGGGCTTGAAGGCTGAATCGGATTATAACCATAATGTGTATTTCGATATTCTTGATGCCACGAGACAGGATTTGCGTGTCGTGCAGGAAGAAGACCATCTGAAAGAGGAGGAGCATACGCTCAATCTTCTGTTGTGGGTATTCGTCATCGTCATTGTGGTGTTGGCTTGGCTGCTGTATGTCTATAACAAACGGAGCCGTGAGGAGTATCGGAAGAAGGTGAGGATGCTGAGCAAGGTGATAGATGTGTGCAAGCATTTGTCATCGGCGTTGTCAGAAGACATAGAGGATGAGGAGGATTTGGATGGAGCTTTACACCAGATTGCAGATGCCGATGTGGAGCGTCTTTTCCCTCAAACGAAGGGACAGGATTGGACGAAGATGGACTATCAGACGATGAAGGGCTTGGACAAGGAAATGTTCCATGTGTTGCAGGTGTTCTATGACTGGATGAAGAAGAAGGGTATGCAGTATATTCAGTTCTCAGAGGAGCAAGAACGTCTTGAAAGTGAGACCTTCGTGTTTGAGAAGCGTCTGGAGGAAAACAAACGTCAGTATATCGAGAAATTGACATCGATGTCGATTGTGAATGGCATTACACCTTTCCTTGATCGTGCTTTGCATGAAATCAACAAGTTGAAGAAAGACAAGAATGCGACACCAGAGATGGTGCGAGAACGTTTCCAATATCTCAGTGAACTCATCGATAAGATTAATGATTATAATGATGTGCTGGGACATTGGGTGAAGATTCGTCAGGGTATGGTGACGCTGAACATTGAGAACTTTGCATTGAAGCCGCTGTTCGACACCTTGCGTCATGGAACAAAGAGCTTTGACATTAAGGGCGTTTCTTTGGTGGTCGATGAAACGGATGGAGTGGTGAAGGCAGACAAGTCGCTGACCCTTTTCATGATGAACACGCTGTTGGACAATGCCCGTAAATACACTCCTGCTGGTGGCAGCGTAAGACTGTCGGCGGCAGAGACTGAGAATTATGTGGAGGTGTCGGTAGAGGATACAGGACACGGTATGTCGCCTGAGGATGTGGACACGCTGAACAATTCGAAGGTCTATGATTCGAGCAAGATAGGAACGGAGGGTGCCAATGCGTCGGACATTAAGCAGAACAAGGGATTTGGCTTTGGCTTGATGAACTGCAAGGGCATCATCGGCAAGTATAAGAAGACCAACGCAGTGTTCAATGTGTGCGAATTTGGCGTAGAGAGTGAGATAGGGAAGGGTAGCCGCTTCTTCTTCCGTCTGCCAAAGGGTGTGCTGAAGGCGATGATGTGTGTGGGTATGTTGCTGTCCTCCTTGATGGTGAAGGCTGAGGTGCATCTGCCCGATGCTGAGGTATATGCTGACAGCATCTTTACGGCCAACGTGTCTGGCAATTATGAGCAGGCGATACTGTATGCTGATTCTGCCATCCAGTGCTTCAACCGATACTATTTGGAGCAGGTGCCGAAGGGCAAGCATCTGATGACTTTGGAGGGTGATGATATGGCTGAGATTGAGTGGTGGAAGTCGGGCATGGATACGGATTACGAACTGATTATCGGCATCAGAAATGAGGTGGCGATTGCTGCTTTGTCGTTGAACAGGAACAGCCTCTATCATTATAATAATGAGGTGTTCACCCGTTTGTATAAGATAATCAGCACGGATCCGACGTTGGAAGAATATTGCAATGACGTCAAGATGGCGAACCGCAACAAGAAGACGACTGTGATTCTGTTGGGCGTGCTGTTGTTCCTGGTGCTGGCCACTTATTTCTTCCTCCACTATCGAAATACGCAACTGTTTATCTTCAATCTGAGGCAATTCATCCAATTAAACAACAACGTATTCACAGCCACAGAGCAGACGCTTCCAGACGTGTTGCATCAGAACCTTTCGGACATCAAGACGGCTGATACGGTAGGGATGATGATTCCCCCTAAGGACTCGTCCGACCAGTTCCAGTTTTTCTTTACGGGCGAGGTAGCAGAGCGCAATGTGTATGAGAGCATGATGCAATCCGCTTATCGTCAGCAGCAGGAGGTTGTGAGCAGCAATGGACGTTTTCGTGCCTATCCGATGTTTGTGCCGGGTTCTGAAGACAAAGCGATGATTGGTGTGATGGGCGTCCATTTTGTGGATGGAAAATTGGAGGAGGAGGAGTCGCTCATCATCAATCTGGTGGTTCAGTTCATGAGCATCCATTCCTATTTCTCCTATGCCAAGGTGGATGAGATGGCTGAGTTGCTTGAACTGAAGCAGGATGAGAAGATGCGCATTGACAACGAGCAGCAGAAGGTGTATGTGAGGAACCAGATTATGGACAACAGCCTCTCGACTCTGAAGCATGAGACCATGTACTACCCGAACCGCATCAAGCAAATCGTTGATGCTGCTTTGGCCGATTCGGATGAGTCGGACAAGGAGGCAGCCATTCAAGACCTGGATGAGTTGCTGTCCTACTACAAGGAGGTGTTCACCATCCTGAGCACCTGTGCTGGCAAGCAAGTGGAGAAGGTGCTGTTCAAACGTACGATGCTTACTGCCCAAGAGATTGGTGAGATGGCTCAACGCTCGTTCAAGAAGCAGCAAAAGAGGGTGCAGGGCAAGACCACAATGCAGGTGTCGGGCGTTGCTGATTTGACCATTCAAGGTGACAGAATCTTTATCCAAACCCTCCTCGATAACATCATCTCCCTCTATTTTGAGCATGAATCAGGTGGTAATTTGCTGCTGAATTTTGATGTTTCGGACGGATTCGCTAAATTTGCATTCACGGACACGGCCTACCGTTACGCTGACGAGGACATTCCGCAGCTCTTTTATATAGATAATGTGAAGTATGACGCAAAGAGTGACACGCTGTCTGGAGCGCAGTACATGATATGCCGACAGATAGTCAGAGAGCATGATGCATATTCCTCACGACGAGGATGTCGCATCTATGTGGAGAACAATGATGACGGGCATGGATCGAGCTTCATTTTCACCCTTCCAATGATGTAGCCCCCCTATACTATAATGGTTACTAACCATCATACTATAGGGGTCAAGAGACAAAAAATCGGACGATATTAAAACATAAAAAACTTACATATAATGGAACCTTTTAAAGTAATTATTGTGGAAGACGTTGCCCTGGAAATGAAGGGCACGGTAGAAATTTTCCGTTCAGAGATTCCTGAGGCGGAAATCGTTGGCACAGCCATGAACGAGACAGAACTGTGGCGACTGATGCGCGACAGCCAGCCCGATCTCGTGCTGCTCGATCTCGGTCTGGGTGGCTCCACAACGGCTGGCGTGGATGTCTGCAAGCAGTTGCGACGCCGCTATCCCGATGTGCATGTGCTCATCTTTACGGGTGAAATCATGAACGAGAAACTGTGGGTGGACGCCCTCGATGCAGGTACTGACGGCATTATCCTGAAGAGCGGTGAACTCCTGACAAAAGGTGATGTGCAGAGCGTGCTGAACGGCAAGCGCATGGTCTTCAACCAGCCCATCCTTGAGAAGATTCTCCAGCGTTTCCGCAGGTCTGTCCTCAATGAGTCCATGCGTCAGGAGGCCTTCCTCGATTACGACATCGACGAGTATGATGAGCGTTTCCTCCGGCATCTTGCATTGGGTTATACCAAAGAAATGATTGCCGGCCTGAAGGGAATGCCCTTCGGCGTGAAGTCCATTGAGAAGCGTCAGAACGATCTGATCAACCGACTTTTTGGCGATGACCACGAGCCCATCAATGCCACTCGTCTTGCCACCAAGGCCATCGAACTGCGCATCCTCGACATTGACGAGCTCGAACCTGATGATGAATAGCCGCTTTTCATTTATTCATTCTGTTCATTGAGTAGATGACCTATAAAGTTGATAGATGACTTATAAAGACTACATCCGACGAATCCTGAAATACCTCTTCTGGGGTATTCTCATAGCCCTTGTCCTCATGCTCTTCATCTCGTGGGTGCTGAGCATCTATGTCGATGGCGTTCAAGGGCTGCTGACCACGCGTGGCATTCGTTGGATGTGCGTCAACATCGTCCCCAACTTCTCTTCTGTCCACATTGCCAAGCTGTTGCTCGGTTTGATGGCAATAAGTGTGCTGCGGGCATCAGGCATCTTGCGAGCGTTCCACTCTCACATATCCCTGAAGCAGCGGCGTGCCCTGCAAATCACGGGCGTCTCCGTCGTGGTGATCCTGATTCTCTTCTCTTTGCTGCTGCTCTTGCCCGACCCTGTCTTGCTCAGCGCTTTCGGCACCTTCCACAATTCGGCCTTCTCCAAAGGGTTCTTCGGTCTGCTGGCTTGCCTCGCCATTTTCATCGGCAATGTCTATGGCTACACTTCAGGACGCTTCACCACCATGCGTGATTTCATGCAGGCACATGCTTCCATCTTCGCTTCTGTCTCCAATTACTTTGTGATGCTTTTCTTGGCAAGCCAATTCGTCAACTGTCTTGACTACACAGGAATCCTTCCCTTGTTGGGCGATAATGGTACATTCTTCTATCTGCTGAAAGGATTCCTTTATAATGGTACATTATTATTATATATTCTTCTGGTCTTGTGACCCTTGGTCGAGGGATGTCATTGACCCTTGCGACTCGCTTTTGACTCCTTACAGAAAGCGCTGATGCCACATCCCTCACAATTGGGCTTTTGGCTCTTGCATACATAGCGTCCATGCAGAATGAGCCAATGATGCGCTCTTGAAATCAACTCGTCAGGGATGTTCTTCACCAATTCCTTCTCCACAGCGTATGGAGTTGTGCATCGCTCGCTCACCAATCCGATGCGATGACTGACACGAAACACATGCGTATCGACAGCCATCGTTGCCTGATCAAACACCACACTCAACACCACATTCGCCGTCTTCCTGCCTACACCAGGCAATGCCACCAGTGCATCAAAATCCTTTGGCACCTCACCTGCATGTCTTTCCATCAGGAGTTTCGCCATTCCCACCAGATGCTCAGCCTTGCTGTTCGGATAGCTCACCGACTTCACATAATGCAGCACCTCCTCCTGCGTCGCTTTCGCCATCACATCAGGAGTAGGGAAGGCCTTGAACAACGCAGGTGTCACCATGTTCACACGTTTGTCTGTACATTGTGCCGACAGCATCACAGCACACAGCAACTGAAAAGGATCGTTGTACTTCAGCTCCGTGTTCGCCTCAGGCATTGCCTCCTGAAAATACGCAATGAACTGCGCGTATCGTTCTTTCTTCGTCATCTCTTTCTTATATTAAATTCTATAGTTCCTATAGTTTCTATAGCTCCTATAGCCCTTATTAAACCAATAACGGACAACAGCCTCATTCGACCGTTGTCCGTTGTCTTTTGTCTTTAGTCCGCTGTTCGTTAAGCTTCAGCAACTACGGGCTCAATAGATACTGTGCTGCGGTTTTCGCGACCACGCTTGAACACCACCACGCCGTCAATCAGAGCGTAAAGAGTGTCATCCTTGCCAATACCTACATTCTTACCAGGGTGATGCTTTGTGCCACGCTGACGAACGATAATGTTGCCAGCCTTAACTGTTTCACCACCGAAGTGCTTCAAACCGAGTCGTTTAGAGTGTGACTCACGGCCGTTCTTAGAACTACCTACACCTTTTTTATGTGCCATGTTGAATAACTGTCTTAAATTTGATTGATAAATTGTTTTGATAAAACGTCAAGCGTGTGGACTTGTTATGCTACAACAGACTTAACGAGAACCTGAGTGAACTGATCACGATAGCCTCTCATCTTGCGATAGCCCTTGCGGCGACGCTTGTGGAACACGAGCACCTTGTCACCCTTGATGAGTGGAACAAGCACTTCGAGCACTACCTTTGCGCCCTCCACAGTGGGAGTGCCTACTGTTACTACACCGTCGTTGTCTGCCAACAACACTTTCTCAATCTCAACAGTTGCGCCAGTTTCCACATTCTGCATGTGGTGAACGTAGAGCTTCTTGCCCTCTTCAACCTTGAACTGCTGACCCTGAATTTCTGCAATTACGTACATTTGATTTTAATTGTTTAGGGTTCCATCGGGAGGCGGAGCACCACTTTGTACCCACTTGTTCGAGCCTTTCCGACATAAATCGGCTGCAAAGGTACGACTTTTCCCTCAACTCACCAAACTTTTTCTCACTTTTATTTGAAAAATCATCACCACTTCATCAGTTTCTTCAAGAATGGCGTCAATTCATTGGCCATCTTCTCGTGTTGACGCATGGATGGATGCCAGTCTGCTCCATATCCAAGGCTACCGTCATGGGGGGTGAAGTCGAAACGATAGACTTCTTTGTCTCCTTGCTTATGAGCATAGTCAGCAGCAACATCCATTGCTTGTTGAGCAGAACGGAGTTGTTGACCATTCATCATGCAACCACACAGGAATACGATCTTGGCTTTGGGGTAGTGGCTACGTACCTGCTTGTAAAGCTGTTTAAAGCCATTGAGCAACAAGACGGAATCTGCTCCTTGGGTGGAAGTGTCGTTGGTGCCAAGGTTGATGCAGACCACATCAGGGGTATAACGAGAGAAATCCCATTTGTGTTGATCATTATATAATAATGTGTATGGATACTCCGTGTTCATGGTCACCTTGTCACCAGTTTTGGGACCGTTGTAACTGCGATACACACCAATGCCGCTACGTGCCACTACAACGGCTTGGGCATTGAGACTACGTGCTGTGCGAGCAGCGTAGGTGTAATAATAGTTGGCGGTTTCCTCCTCGTAGTGCTCGGCTTCTGAGTTTGCCTCTATGCCGTAGCCGCAGGTGATGGAATTGCCGATGAATTCAATCTTGCGTTGGGGTACGTTGGTGGCAGGAGCGAGGGTTTTGCCCTTATCAACGAAGAATCCATGAAACTCTGGCAAGTTTTCGTACCCTTCGCCGATGTAGGTGACGACAGCCTGGTGGGTGCCATCCTTTAGATTACGGGCAAGGTTCACGATGGTGTTGCCAAGGAAGGATATTTTGAAAGGTTCGCCGCCATCAATCTCTGCCATAAAGTAGCCGCTGTGGAGTTTGCACATCATGTCGAGCGACGTGCCTGTGAAACCTGTCCTGAATTGAACGCCAGGATAGGTGAACACCAAGTGCATGGGGTCAGAGTAGTCAATGCGTCCGATGTACTGGATGTTGGGGTCATCAGGGTGGAAGAGGGTTTTATTGGTGCTTTTCCCTTGTGCATGAACATTCAAAAAGGCAAATAATGACATGAGGAGTAAGGAATAAAATTTGATCATGTTAATGTGATGATTTAGTGTTTAGAGGAACTTTTCTTGATTCGAAGAACGGAAACAGAATATTGCGAAACCTTCATCGTGAGTTCGCTGTTGGTCACAGGAATAGGATCTTGAGACTTGTTCACCTCCCATTCACGTTGACGGTCTGGATTGTTTGTGATGGAGAGTTCATAAAGCTCTGCAGTATTGTTGTATTCCTTTGCAACCTCACCAAGGTTGATCTTTAGATTGGCAGCTTTGGGCAGAAGGCTAACCACCTTGATGATGAGATCGCCAGTTTTGCTGTCCTTCACGACAGAATAGTCAAGGCGTTCCTTTACCTCATTTCCGCCATTGACTTGCAGGTCTGCATAGATGTATTCGTCGCCTCCGTTTTGACCGAAAGCACGTTGTACATAGTAATTGGCCGTGGGTTTCACTTCCTTGTTGTTGAAATAGATGAGGTCAGGATTCCAACTGGTGTGACCTTCTTTGGCCAAAAGTGGAGCATAAGAAGACATGACCACCACGTCGGCATTTCTCTCCACATTGGTCAGATAAGCGGCCTCGATGAGGGCGTTGACCACGTTGTTGCCCTTCGATGCCCATTCGCCCAGATAGACCTTGGTGCCGTTGCGATCATAGCTGTCATAGAAATCACGGTGATGGAAATACCAGCTGATGCTGTTGTAATAGTGTTCATCTACAATGGGGATGTTCTTGGCTTTGGCCTCTCGCCAGCCATATTCATAGTCGCTGCCTTCCCAGAAGGGACCGACGGTGCCGACGATGGTGATTTCAGGATGCACCTTGCGGATGCCATCAATGAGGAAACGGTAGCGTTTCAGGAATGTCTCGCCGATGAGGTCTTCGTTTCCGATGCCAAGATACTTGAGGTTGAAGGGTTTGGGATGTCCAGCTTTGGCACGAATTTTGGCAAGTTCTGAGGTCTTGGCATCACCATTTGCCCACTCGATGAGGTCAAGAAGTTCTTGGAGATAGCTTTCCATTGTGAGGGGCTTGCCCATGTAGGTGTAGGGCGAAGGCTTGCCGTTCAGGTCTGCTTCAAAAGGAATGCCACCTTGCTGACCAGCACCGCCTTTCCATGAATTTTGACAGGGAACGCCTGCTGCCAGAACGGGTAAAGGCTCAGCGCCGATGTCTTCGCAGAACTGAAAATACTCATGGAATCCCAGTCCACGAGTCTGATGATAGCTCCAGATGTTCATGGCTGGTTCACGTTCCCAAAGTTCGCCAACAGTGGCCTGCCAGTGGTATATGTTATTGATGCCTTGACCATGAGAAGCGCAGCCGCCAGGGAAACGGACGAAGCGAGGATGGAGGTCGGCTATCACTTCAGCAAGATCCTTGCGCAGGCCATTGGCGCGACCCTTGAAGGTCTCCTGTGGGAAGAGGGATATGAAGTCGAGAGAGATATTGCTGGCTTCAAGCGGTTCTATAACAAGTTCTGCTTTATCGACTGAGGATGATGGAGCTATTGTTTTCTTCTGCTGCTGCCATTCTTTGGTGGCCTTGAAGGTGACAGAGGCGATGGGGAAGCCGTTGCTCACCAGTTGGACACGAAAAGAACCTGCACCTTTCGTGAAGAGGCTGAGGTCATATTTCTTGCCCTTCTGAAGGGCGATGCCGTCCCAACCTTCGTTGATGAGACGGGCACCAGGCTTAGTGGTCTTGAGATTGGCATAGTGAGCATTGTTCTTGTGGATGGGTGCCTGTGTTTCGATGCTCCAGATGGTACCTTCACCTTCGAGACGCCATGCTGTCTGCGCGTTCCAGTCCCGATGGTCATCAGCTGTATATTCAAAGTCGCGGTTTTGGACAAGTTCCGCATACAGGCCACCATCAGCGGCATAGCTGATGTCCTCGAAAAAGATACCCATAAGGTCTGGCGAGATGGATTTGTGGTCGTTCCAATTGATGGAGAGTGTGGCTTCAATCGGTTCGGTTCTGTTGGCGATGCCTGAGCCTGATGCAATGAAGTTGTCACGCTCCCACGCTCCGTTTTGGTCTGAGCGCATTTTCTTGTTGAGCAAGTTCTGGATGGCAGAGTAGGGCACACGTATGACATTGGTCGGAGAAACTCTTTCTTGTGTGGCAACGATCTGCTGAAACTCGCTTTCAGAGGATATGTAGGGATAGTCCTGCGGCTTCCAAAGGGCAAAATCTTCAGATTCAGTCACAGCGATTTGTCCGTTCTTGAGATTAGGAATGAAGACGGAACGGTAGATTTTTCCATCATAGGAAAGAACGGGGTGGTAGAGTTTCTTCTCGCTTCCCCATGTGCCATAATCGCTTTCGAAGAGGTTGCAGTAGATGTGTGTCCAGTGTTCTTTGTCGATGGAATAAGCGATTTGCAAGTCGCGTGTTCCATTCTTCACATCGGGCCGGACCCATACGGAATCTGGATGATTCGCAAAGGAAGGCAGCGACATCATTGCGATGATGGCTGCCATAAAAGATTGTCTCATAAATGGAAAAGTTTTTGGTTATAATGTTAATCAGTCTTTATTCTTCAGATTCGTCTTCTGGATGCTCCGCTTCTGTAATGGTCATAGTCGCACTGTTGTTCTCGATGCTGGAGCTTCCATATGGGCTACCGTTGGCAAAGAGGCTGGCTGCTTCTACCGTCAGTTTGGTGATTCTCAGCGTGTAGGTTCCAGCTGGCGCTTCATCAGGCACGGCGATGGTGAAATTGGGTTCCTTCATCTCCAGCGTATAGGACTCGCCCTTGGCGATGTAGGGGTCTTCTGACGCATGTTGCATGAGTGTCCAAGTACATTTAAGCTTGTACCATTTGTTGCCCATTGATTTGATTTTGAGCGTGGCGGTTGCGGAACCTCCTGCCGGCACAGATGTGGGGCTGACGATCACCTCTGAGAAGGATGGTGGCACAGCGTCCATGTCTGGATCATCATTGCAACTGGTGAAGATAAGTGAGCATGCAACCATCAGAAGAGTTGCAAATAAAAAGATGTTACGTTTCATTGTTTATCGAAGGATTTTGTGTGATTTATTTTATTTCTGTTGCAAAGTTATGGAATATTATGGAAATATCAGTACCTTTGCACACATATTTTATAAATTATTAAGATTATGTTTAGCGGAATCGTAGAAGAATTTGCCACAGTCGTGGCGATTGAGAAGGAAATGGAGAATGTTCATTTCACTCTGACGTGTTCGTTTGTCGATGAGTTGAAAATTGACCAGAGCGTGGCTCACAACGGTGTGTGCCTGACGGTGGTGAAGATATTTGACGGCAAATATGTCGTCACGGCCATGAAGGAAACGCTCGATCGGAGCAACCTGGGGCTGCTGAAAGTGGGCGACAAGGTGAATGTGGAACGTTCGATGATGATGAACGGACGGTTGGACGGTCACATCGTTCAGGGACATGTTGACCAGACCGCAGAGTGTGTGGCGAAGATTGACCAGCAGGGCAGTTACACATTCCGCTTCAAGTATGCTTTCGACCGCGAGATGGCGAAGAAGGGTTATATGACTGTCGATAAAGGCAGCGTGACTGTCAATGGCGTCAGCCTGACCGTCTGCAATTCGCAGGATGACTCGTTTGAGGTGAACATCATTCCTTACACCTACGACAACACCAACTTTCACGACATAGCTGTTGGCACGCGTGTCAACCTGGAGTTCGACATCATCGGCAAATATCTGGCAAAAATGATGCAATTCTGATTTTCAATAGAGATCCTCTTCAGTAACCTCGCCGAAGAGGATTTTTCTTTCGCGCTTGGCGGCTTGTGCTGCCCAATCTTCTGGCACAAATTTCCAATGGTTCTTGGGCTGGGGGTCGATGGTGCCAAGTTCCTTGACATACTCCATCAGATAGTAGCGGATGTCGTGTTCGCTCACGCTGAGGATGCGCGAATCCATCTCTTCCTTCGAAAGCCCTGCACCTTTCGTCAACAGTTCGCCACCACCATTGGCGCGATAAGCCGTCATCGCCACAGTGTAGGTTTCGTTTGGCAGGAAAGGCTTTCCGTTCTCCATCGATAAGATATTCACCTTCTCACCCTCAGGTTTTGTCACATCCACCTCGTAATTGATGCCTGCTGCTGAATCGAAGTTGAAGATGAAATTCTTGAAGCCCATACGCTCAGGATTGCTCTTCATCGGACCGATGAGGAGCATGGGATCAGTAGGGGAGTGCATCTGCTGAGTCCATGCGGCATAGCTCATCTCTAAATAGTTTTTGATTTCACTTCCAGTCAACAGCAACGTGTAGAGGTGATCCTCAAAACGGTACAGGTCGAAGAGGTTGCTCACCTTAATGTCGCCAGCCTCGATGGAGGCATTGAAGAAGAGTGGGGCGCTAAAGGAAATGTCAGCATGACTCACCTTGAGCTGCAGCGCCTGAATCAAATCGATGTATGCCGATGAGCCGAAATAAGCATCGGTCACATCCACTCGGTTGAGGAACGTACCGATCTTCTGCGAAGCGAAACGTTTCACCTCATGGAACGGATAGGCAAAATGGCGACGGAACGAATTGGCATGTTGGTTGTGCAGCGTGCCAATATAGTTGAGCGTACACGATGTTTCATGGCTGGTCACCTTCCCTTGCTCGTTGATGCGGAAATCAACATCCACGACTGCCACGCTATAGGCATAACAACCAGGATTGATGCATGGCACATTACGGCCTCCTCGTGTCGTCACTTCTTCCATGTTGCTGGCGTGGTCGTGGCCGTAGAGAATCAAGTCAAATCCCTCCACGTTCTCTGCCGTCTCGCGTGTGGCATTCTCCTTGTAGTCCTCAGTCGTGATGCCTTCATCCATGCCTGAGTGCAACAGCCCGATGATGAAATCTGGCTCTTCCTCCTCCTTCACAATCTTCACCCATCGTTCAGCACTCTCACGAATGTCTTCGAAACGCAGACCCTTCCAAATCTCCTTGGGAATCCAATGGGGGATGGCAGGCGTGATGAAGCCAATCACAGCTATCTTCAGACCTTGACGGTAAAACACTTCGTAGGGTTGGAAATAAGGCTCGCCCGTTGCCACATTGATGGCATTCGCACCCAGAATGGGGAAACTGCATTCCTTCACATATTTATCATAGATGTGCTTGCCCATCTCAATGTCGTGGTTGCCAATCACAGCTACATCATAGCCGATGTAGTTGCAGATGTCAGCCACCCGATGACGCGAGTTCTCACAGTTGTTGTTGAAGTAATAGGCGGTCGGTTCGCCTTGCAGCATATCCCCGCCATCAATCAGGAGTGTGTTGCCAGGACTTTCCTGCACCACCTTGGCCACAAACGCATGCACCCGCTGGAGACTTCCCTTGCCCCAGTGATCATGACGGAAGTCGTAAGGAAAGTAATTTCCATGCACATCCGTCGTGAAGATGATTTTCAGATGTTTCGTTTCTGCACTCATACGGTTTGCAAAGGTACGACAAAAAAATGAATTATCAACTTTTCGCATTTAATTTTTAGTTTTTAACCTGAAAATGCCGTGTTGGCATCTCTTTTGTTGTGCTTATTCATAGAAAAAATAACTGAAATTATGGCATTTATTGATTATTACAAAGTGATGGGTATCCCCAAGGACACTCCACAGAAAGACATAAGAGCGGCTTATCGCAAACGCTCCAAGCAGTTCCATCCAGATCTTCATCCAGATGACCCCAAGGCAAAGGCGAAGTTCCAGATGCTGAACGAGGCATACGAAGTGCTCAACGACCCTGAAAAGCGCGCCAAGTATGACCAGTATGGCGAAAACTGGAAACAGGCCGAACAATTCGGAGGCTTTGGTACAGGCGGTGGAGGAGGCAATCCATTCGAAGGCTTCTCATTCAACATGGGTGGTGAAGGAGGCATGAGTGACTTCTTCCAGCAGATCTTTGGCAATATGGGTATGGGCGGCAGCCATCGTACACGCACCACACGCCGTCAGCCAGCTGAGCCATCCGAAGTGGAAGCCCATGTGTCCATTGATGTGTGGACAGCCATGCTTGGAGGCGAACTCATTGTCAGCAGCACCTATGGTAAATATAAACTGAAAGTGGCTCCAGGTACTCAGCCCGGCAAGAAAGTTCGTCTGAAAGGAAAAGGTGGCACCAAGAGTGATGGTACACCCAAAGATCTCATCATCATCTTCGATGTCACGATTCCTGCCAATCTGACCGACCAACAGAAAGCGCTTCTTGAACAGGCACGTCGAGGATGAACCTACCGCAAACCTTCAATGTTTCCAACTTAAAGTCAGACTTCGGCTATAATATTTCAAACTTTCAAAGATCGATGTCAATTCACGTTTCCGTTCGTTGATGGCGCAAAGTTACGGAGTCTGTTGGAGGCATCAAAATCCGTTTCCAAACAATCTGCATTCTTTGGAAACGGTTTCCATCATTCTTTGTTCTTGGGAAACGGGTAGGGTGTTGTTGCTGACAATGCCCTACTCATGTGCATGACAAAGGTTCACATGCACACATGAAAAAGCCCCGCTCATCGACTATAGTGCAGCCTGTGAAAATCGGCAGAAAACCTAT
>JAFXVS010000051.1 GCA_017534815.1 Bacteroidaceae bacterium
ACCATCGACCGTTTTTTGCAGTACGACGCGTTGATGCAGGTGGTGCTCGTCCTGCCCGAAAGTCAGCAGGATTATTGGCGCACGCTCTGCCAGCAATACCACTTCTCTCAACCTTACGCCCTTGCCAATGGAGGCGAGACCCGATTCCACTCCGTCAAGAACGGCCTTGCTAAAGTCTCCCCTGATGCCACCTTGATAGGTGTACACGACGGCGTACGTCCTTTTGTGTCTCTCGACACTATTCGCGCCACCTACGAAGAAGCCGCCCGTTCAGAAGCTGTCGTACCCGTCATCGATGTGGTGGAGACCGTCCGTCATCTCATCAACCCCCAAGTGTCCGAGACTGTCCCCCGCAGAGACTACAAACTTGTCCAAACCCCTCAAGTTTTCTCAGCCACCCTTCTTCGCCAAGCCTACGCTCAGCCCTATACCGACTTTTTCACCGACGATGCCTCCGTCGTAGAGCGTTTCGGTCATCCCGTCACCCTTGTCCCCGGCAACCGCGAGAACATCAAAATCACCACTCCTTTTGACCTGACCATCGCCGAAGCCCTGCAGTAAAGAAAGGTACAAAGATGACGAACAAGGATAGGGTCATACAACTGATTGGCACGCGCGACTGGGAGGGACTGTCGCAGATGCTGGGAAGCCTGAGTAATATGGAACTGAGGCGGATGGAGCGTGTGATGAGGGAAGAAGTGCTGAAAGAACTGGAGAATGACTTGTTCTGGGAGACGCTGCTACACATTATTATATTTAAGAGGGCTGCGTTCATCAGTGGAGTGACGGCTGTGACGCATCTGGTCAAGGACGGTACGCTGAACTTTGAGGTGGAGGGCGTGAGACGGCTGTATGAGCACCTGAAGGTGACGAATGTGGAGTCGCTGGTGAAGATATGCAACATGATGATGCCTGAACTGAGGACAGAAGCACAGGTGATGGGGATGTTTGAGGCGTTTCATGTGGAGAACGAGGTGACGAGGCTGACTGTGCTGCTGAAGGCGGAACATGATTTGTCGTACTATCTTATCTTCAAGACTCTCAAGTTGATAGAGGATAAGGCCATCGCGAGGAAATGCTGTGTGGCGCTGATGAAAAGGCAAGATGACAGGGCTTTCAATGCAGTGTGTTTCATCAAGGCGTACTTCGGTTTGGACGACTTGCCAGCACGCTTCTCGCTGACGATTGAACAGTATGAATTGAGTCACATCGACCGAGATTATAACACGTTCATTCACGTTCTAAACGGTAAACGCCCTAAGTTATGAACTCACTGACACTCTACGAAATAAATAGTCTTGTGCGGCAGACGCTGGAACTGACTTTGGATGATGAATACTGGGTGCAGGCTGAGATCGCTGAACTCCGTGTGAATCGCCATTGCTACATGGAATTGGTGCAGAAGGAGGTGCAGGGTGGTGGTATTGTGGCGAAAGCACGGGCGCAGGTGTGGGCGAACCGTTGGGCAATCATCAAACCGATGTTTGAGCAAATGACGGGGCAGACACTGGCAGCAGGGATGCAGGTGATGCTGAAGGCGGAGGTGACGTTCCATGAACAGTATGGCTATTCGCTGAATGTGACGGATTTAGACCCCACATACACCTTGGGAGATATCGCCCGGCATCGGCAGGAGATCTTGCGTCAGTTGGCAGAGGAGGGCATTGAAACGATGAACAAGGAATTGCCCTTGCCGCGACTTTTGCAACGCATCGCTGTCATCTCGTCAGCTTCGGCTGCAGGTTATGGCGACTTCTGTAACCAACTGAAAGACAATCAGCGGGGACTGGCATTCGAGACGGAACTGTTTCAGGCAGTGATGCAGGGCAACGAGGTGGAGAACAGCGTGGTGGCTGCTCTGAATCGTATTGCTGAACGTGTGGATGAATGGGATGTGGTGGTCATCATCCGAGGAGGTGGAGCCACATCGGACTTGCAGGGCTTCGACTCGTTGCTGCTGGCGGAGAATGTGGCGCAGTTCCCCTTGCCCATCATCACGGGCATCGGACATGAACGAGACGATACGGTCATTGATCTCATTGCTCATACCCGTGTGAAGACCCCAACGGCTGCCGCTGAGTTCCTCATTCATCATCAGGAGGAGGAATTGGATGCGCTGGAGGACTTGTCTGCTCGTTTGGCAGAGCAGGTCAGTCAGGTACTGTACGACGAGACCACCCGCCTGAAATTGGTGGCCAACAAAATCCCTTTGCTCTTCTCGACCGTGAAGGCGAGGGAAGAAATGCGGCTGCATCGTCTCTCGGCCTCGTTGGCCAACAGTAGTGTGCAGTACGTGGAGCAAGCCAAGGGTGGGGTGGGGATGCTGGAGAAACAATTGGTATTGTACACATCGTCCTTGATGCAGGGTGAACGGAAACGCATCGAATTGATGGAGAATAAATTGCAGAGTGCCCATCCTGACAGGATTCTTCGCTTGGGCTTCAGCATTACACGCATCGGCGGCAAGGCTGTGAAGGATGCCAATGAGGTGAAAGCGGGGGATGAGATAGAGACCACATTGGCATCAGGAACCATCCGTTCGATTGTCGAAAAAAATAGTTAAAGTTAAGGTTATCGTTAAAGTTAAAGCTAAATAATATGGAAGAAAAAATGACGTACGAAAAGGCCATGAAGCGCCTGGAGGAAATCGTGAAGAAGATAGAGGGTGGGGAGATGGATATCGACTCGTTGGCAGCCAATTTGAAGGAAGCCAAAGAATTGGTGACTTTCTGCAGAAACAAGTTGACAAATGTGGAAGCTGAGGTGAAGAAATGCCTCGATATGTGAAAAAAGTGTAATTTATTGTGTTTCTTCTTGTGGGAGCCAAAAATTATTCGTACCTTTGCATCGAAATTTTGGATAAAAGAAAAGAGACAACGGAAAAATAATGGAGAAAACTCTTGTAATCTTGAAGCCAGGTGCAGTACAGCGCGCACTCGTAGGCGAAGTGACTGCCCGCTTTGAGCGTAAAGGCTTGCGTTTGGCTGGCATGAAGATGATGCAACTGACTGATGAACTGCTCAATGAGCACTATGCACACTTGGCTGGCAAGCCCTTCTTCCAGCGTATCAAGAACTCCATGATGGCCTCTCCTGTTGTTTGTTGCTGCTACGAAGGTGTTGATGCGGTAGAAACCGTACGTTCGATGACAGGCAGCACCAACTCAAGAAAAGCCGCTCCTGGCACCATCCGTGGTGACTTTGGTATGAGTTTCCAAGAGAACATCATCCACACTTCCGACTCTCCTGAGAATGCGGTCATCGAATTGAACCGCTTCTTCAAGCCAGAGGAAATCTTTGATTACACGCCTGGCGTCTTCCAGTACTTGTACGCTAATGACGAGTACTAAACCAAACAACCATTTTACTTAAAAATCAACCCCCAAAAAACAACAAAATCGTGAACTTATCAACAATTAAAAAGACAGTCGGTATCGTAGTGTTTTCAATGGTAGCAGTGAGTGGCTTCGCTCAGGACATCATCGCAAGACAGGCACCATCCGACAAAAGACTCAAGGACATCCGCAACGTAAAACTCAACAATACAGTGGGCATCTCCGCTGACCTCAATAATCCCGCAGCCAATATTTACACGGACTGGACTGACAACCTCAGAAGTTGTACAGGTGCTGTTCCCGCCAATTATAAGATTGACCTGAGAGGCTTCTGCATGCCTACTCCAAGTCGTAAGATTAACTCCAACTTCGGTCCTCGTTGGGGACGCCAGCACGAAGGTCTGGACGTGAAGGTTTATATTGGTGACACCATCCGTGCTGCTTTCGACGGCAAGGTACGTATCTGCAAGTACAACGGTGGTGGTTATGGCTACTACATCGTGATTCGTCACCCCAATGGTCTTGAGACGCTCTATGGTCACTTGAGTAAGCAGATTGTGAAGAAGGATCAGGTGGTTCGTGCAGGTGAACCTATCGGATTGGGTGGCAACACGGGAAAGTCTTCTGGCTCTCACCTCCACTTCGAGACACGCGTGCTTGGTCAGCCTATCGACCCAGCTTTGCTGTTCGACTTCGAGCATCAGGATGTTGTGAGCGACTATTTCGTTCTTCAGAACGGCATCTCAAAGGGTAGCAACGCACAGAGTGCCAGCGCCAGCACGAGCAATGCACAGGGCAACACCAGAACAGCTCGTAGATAATCCCAAGTAAGAAATTACACATCAACTATCATATACGCCAAGCAATACACGTTGCTTGGCGTTTTTTTATGTGTCAAAATGGTAATAATTCCTGATTCCTAATTCCTAATTTATTCGTACTTTGGCTTCGCCGAAGGTACTCTCGTTCGACAATATAAAAGAAAAAAGGGCTTTTCTTTTTGTATTGTTCTCACTTATTCGTACCTTTGCACATCTTTTTAAAAAGAATATGGATACGCAGCAACAATTCAAGCAAGCTATGGCGGGCTGTCGTGACATTTTCAGCAAGAAACTGCACGACTACGGAGCCGCTTGGCGCATCATGAGACCCTCATCGGTGACTGACCAAATCTTCATCAAGGCAAATCGCATTCGCAGCCTCGAGGTGAAGGGCGTGTCGCTGGTGGGTGAGGGAATCTATCCTGAGTTTCAGGCCATCGTGAATTATGGCATTGTGGGACTCATCCAGCTGGAATTGGGTTATGCTGAGACGGAGGACATGGATGCGAAGAAGGCGATGGAGTATTACGACAAGTATGCGCAGGAAGCCCTCGAACTCATGCTCCGAAAGAATCACGACTACGACGAGGCCTGGCGCTCCATGCGAGTGAGCAGTTATACAGACCTCATCCTCATGAAACTCAACCGCACGAAGCAGATTGAAGGTCACGACGGCCAGACGCTCATTTCAGAAGGCATCGATGCCAACTACCTCGACATGATCAACTACTCCGTGTTCGGACTCATAAAACTGGCTGAGGCGCAGGATGGAAGCCAAAACTAAGTCGTTGATGCTCCATGTGGCTGTGAATGTGTGCCGTCTGCTCTTGGCGGTGACGTTCATCTTCAGCGGCTTTGTCAAGGCGAATGATCCGTTGGGTACGGTCTATAAACTCGAAGATTACGTGCATGCGATGGCGTGGTTCACGCTGCCTGACACGTTCTTGTTGGGATGCGCAGTGCTGTTGGCTTTCTTCGAGTTTACGCTGGGTGTGTACATCCTCTTCGGCATCAAAAGAAGGACGACGTCACTCATCGCGCTCGTCTTCATGGTGCTGATGACGCTGCTGACGATATACATTGTCATTGCCAATCCAGTGGAAGACTGTGGATGCTTTGGTGATGTACTGATATTGAGCAATGGAGCTACGTTGGCTAAAAACATCGTACTGTTGGGTGCAGCAGTGCTGGTCAACCGCTACTACCGCCTGCAGAAGGATTTTCTCGGATCTGCTATGAAGTGGCTGGTCGCCTTTGTGTCGCTCTGCTTCATCATCGGCTATGCCGTCTATTGCATCATCTGTCTGCCTGTGCTGGACTTCCGCCCATACAAGGTGGGAACGAACCTGAGAGAGGCTGTGATGTCGGATCAGCAGAAATTTGATGTGAAGATTATCTACGAGAAGGACGGGCAGACCTTGGAACTGAGTGCAGAGGATGAAGATCCAGACTCCACTTGGACGTATGTGGAGACACGTCGAACGGAGATGGCGACTGAGCATCTCGCCACAGCAGATTTCTATGTGGCTGATGCAGATGGGGAAGACGTGACAGAGGACATCTTGCTGGCTGACGGTTACACGCTCCTGCTGATCATCCCCGACTTGATGAATGCTGATGAGGGCTGTGTGGACAAGGTGAATGAGTTGTATGACTACGCACAGGAGAAAGGGTGGGGCTTCTATTGCCTGACTTCCTCAGAAGACCAGCAGGCGCAGGTCTATTGGAACGAGCATACGGGTGCTGAATACGCCTATTACATAGCGGAGGAGAGGATGTTGAAGACGGTGGTGCGAGGACAACCGGGTTTGGTGCTGCTCCAGGACGGCATCATCGTGAAGAAATGGGGCAATTACAACTTGCCCAACGAGGAGGAATTAGAAGATAAAACAATATAAAATATAAAGGTTTAACGCATTAAAACAAACAAAACTATGGCAAAAAAAATTGTTGCAGGAAACTGGAAGATGAACAAGAATCTTCAGGAAGGTATTGAATTGGCAAAGGGTTTGAACGAGGCTTTGGCTGCTGACAAGCCTAACTGCGGTGTAGTGATCTGCACTCCATTCATCCATCTGGCAAAAGTTTCTGAGATCATCAACCACGACATCATTGGTCTGGGTGCAGAGAACTGCGCTGACAAGGCTTCTGGTGCTTACACTGGTGAGGTTTCTGCCGAGATGGTGAAATCTACAGGTGCTGAATATGTGATTCTGGGTCACTCAGAGCGTCGTGAGTACTACAACGAGACTCCAGAGATTCTGAAGGAGAAGGTTGAACTGGCACTTGCCAACGGTCTGAAGGTCATCTTCTGCATCGGCGAGTCTTTGGCACAGCGTGAGGCTAACGAGCAGAACGCCGTTGTGAAGGCTGAACTCGAAGGCAGCGTGTTCCACCTCTCTGCTGAGCAGTTCAAGAACATCGTGATTGCTTACGAACCCATCTGGGCTATCGGCACAGGCAAGACTGCTACTGCTGACCAGGCTGAGGAGATTCACGCTTACATCCGTTCTGTCATTGCTGAGAAGTATGGTCAGGCTGTGGCTGCTGAGACTTCCATCCTTTATGGTGGTTCTTGCAAGGCTTCCAACGCTCCTGAACTCTTCGCAAAGCCCGACATCGATGGTGGTCTCATTGGTGGCGCATCACTCAAGGTGGCTGACTTCAAGGGCATCATCGACGCTTGGAAATAAACATTTATCAAAAGGTTAGAGGTAAGAAGTAAGCGGTGAGAAGACCTCTCACCCTTACTCTTAACTCAATACTCTAAACTCTAAACTCTAAACTCTAAACTCTCAACTCTCAACTCTCAACCTTCAACCCTCAACTTTCAATTCTCAAATGAAAAGACTTCTGACGCTCATAATTTCAATTTTGTTGTGTACCATCACCATGTCTGCGCAAGACTTCACCGACCACATTCAGAGCGCTGTGGCGGGGCAAGGCACAGTGACAGTACATCAGGACTCCATTCTTGACGATATGGTGAATGGCAAGAAGCAGTTCGTCCCTGAGAAGAAAGAGGAAAGGCGCGACCTTCCTGGCATCCCCAGAGGCAAGAAAACCAAGGCACGTGGCTATCGCATCCAGGTGTATTGGGGAGGCAGTACTCGTGCCGACCAAACCAGTGCACAGCGTGCTGGCAACAGGGTTTCAACCATATTCCCGGAACTTCGTGTCTATACCACCTTCGAGTCTCCTAACTGGCGTTGCCGTGTGGGTGATTTCGTCACTCGCAAGGAGGCGGACAGTTATCTCTCCAAACTGAAGAGCGCACGAGTGGCAGATGGCGCCATCGTGGTCAAGAGTGAGGTTTATGTCTATCAATAACAGATCAGAAAGAAATGAATAAGGAAGAAAAGATAGAACTTCTGAAAGAAACCTGTAGGAAAAGCCTTGAAGCCATTGGCGAAGACCCTCAGCGTGAGGGACTGCAACGCACTCCAGAACGTTTGGCGCGCACCTTCCTCGAACTGACCAGAGGCTATGCGATGGATCCTGTCGCCACCCTCAAATCAGCGGTGTTTCATGAGGACTATGACCAGATGGTGGTGGTCAAGGACATTGAGTTCTATTCTCTTTGTGAGCACCATATCCTGCCTTTCTTCGGCAAGGTGCATGTGGCCTATATACCTAATGGCAACATTGTGGGACTCAGTAAGATACCACGCATGGTGGACATCTTTTCCCACCGTCTGCAAGTGCAGGAGCACCTCACCAAACAGATCTGCGACTGCCTTCAGCAAGCCCTCAATCCTCTTGGCGTCATCGTGGTGGTGGAGGCACAGCACATGTGCATCCAGATGCGTGGCATCGAGAAACAAGGTTCCATCACCCAAACCATCTACTATACGGGTGTATTCGAAAACACTGAGAAACGCAAAGAATTCCTCAATCTGATTAAACGTTGATTCCACAATCCACCATCGACCGCATCGTTGACGCTGCCAACATTGTTGACGTCGTTTCCGATTACGTCACACTTCGCCGTGCTGGCGCAAGTTACAAGGGATTGTGTCCTTTCCACGACGATACAACACCTTCCTTCTCTGTCTCACCTGCCCGTGGCGTGTGCAAGTGCTTCAGTTGTGGCAAGGGGGGCAACGCTGTCCATTTCATCATGGAGATGGAACAGCTGACTTATGTCGAGGCACTGAAACACTTGGCCAAGAAATATGGCATTCCCGTTGAGGAAGAGGAGGTGACCGACGAACAGCGGCAGAGGATGAATGAGCGCGAGAGTATGTTCGCCGTCAACGAATGGGCTGCCAAGTATTTCAGCCAGACCATGATGAACAATCAGGATGGACGTGCCGTCGGACTCGCATACTTCCGCAGTCGTGGCTTTCGTGATGACATCATCGCCAAATTCCGTCTTGGCTTCTGTCTCGACAGTCCTGATGCGATGTCGAAGGAGGCAAAGGCCAAGGGCTATAACGAGAAATATCTGGTGGACACAGGTTTGTGTGTCAAACGTGACAACGGTACCATCTATGACCGTTTTCGTGGACGTGTCATGTTCCCTTGGGTCGCTGTCAATGGTAGGGTGGTGGCCTTTGGTGGTCGTGTGCTTGATGCACGTACCAAGGGCGTCAACCAGAAATACGTCAACTCCCCTGATTCCCTCATCTATCATAAGGCCAACGAACTCTATGGCATCTTTCAGGCGAAGAAGCAAATCGCCAAGGATGATATGGTCTATATGGTGGAGGGTTATACCGATGTGCTCGCCATGCACCAGTGTGGCGTTGAGAATGTGGTCGCCAACTCTGGTACAGCCCTCAACGAAGCACAGATCCATCTCCTCCATCGCTTCACCAACAACATCACCCTCCTTTATGACGGTGATGAGGCTGGTATTCATGCTGCTACACGTTCCACAGACATGCTTCTGGCTGAGGGCATGAACGTGAAGATTCTCCTTCTGCCCGATGGTGATGACCCCGACAGCTTCTCACGCAAGCACAACGCTCAGGAGTTCAAGGAGTATGTGGCAGCCCACCAGACAGACTTCATCCTCTTCAAGACCAACCTCCTGCTGAAAGATGCACAGCGCGACCCGATCAAACGTGCCCAGCTCACAGAGGACATCGTGAAGAGCATTGCCGTCATTCCTGATGAGATCATCCGTTCCACTTATGTGCATGAATGCGCTGAAATCCTCAACATGGACGAGGCCATCCTCATGCGTGGTGCCAACAAGAATCGTGCAGCCATCCTTGAGAATTTGAAGAAGGAGGCACAACGGGAGCGAGACAGACAAGCACGTCTGTTGAATGAGGGCAAAGAAGAAGTTAACGAAGTGAAAGAAGTTAATGCTCCGCTTGAAGTTAAAGACGTATCTAATGATGAAGTATCGTCGATAACTCCTTTAACTCCGATAACTTCGGAGCGAAGCGGTAACTTCGATAAATACTTCGAGCAACAAATATCTACCAAGCAAAGTCAGTCCGAACAGCGTTTCATCGGACTTGAACGCCTCATGATGACCCTTGTCACACGATATGGTGAGCAACGCATCGAGGGGAAAGATGCAGACGGAGAACCGATTCAGATGACCTTGGCGGAATTCGTGCAAGAGAACCTCGAATTCGATGGCATAGCTCTCCGTTCACCCCTTTATGCCAAGATGCTCAGCCTCACCTGCCAGCATGTTCACGACGAAGGTTTTGTGGCTTCTAAGTTCCTCATCAACAATCAGGATGAAGACATCAGCCGTGAAGCTGCAGACCTCATCAGCGACCGCTACCAGCTCAGCAAGGGAAACCAGATGGTACAGAGTGAAGAGGAGCGTATGGTGACCAACTTCACCCGCATTTATCTCGACTACAAGAATGCCATCGTCGAGGAAGACCTCAAGCAATGCAATGCCGACCTCACCCGTCCAGAGGTGAAGGACAACCCCACTGAGATCCTCAACATCATGCGCCGCATCCAGGAGCTAAGCGAGATGCAACGCCAACTCGCCAAGTTGTTGGGCGATAGGGTGGTGGTGAAATAAAATCCAAGTATGATAGCGTACGCTACAGAGCGTAATTGATGCCAGCCTTCCATTCGTGGCTCTTGCCAGTAATGGAGGGATAGTATCGGTAATTTCCGTGACGAAGGTAGAACTCGTGCTGGAAGTTGAAATGAAGGTTGTGAAAAATTCTGAAATTGAGATAGATACGATTCTGGAAGATGCTGTGCTCGCCTTTGTCACCCCATGCGTCAATGCCATCTTCCATCTCTTTCTGGTAAAGATTCTCATCGCTGGTGTAGATGGAGAGCTTCTCAGGCGTTACACCCTTCACGATGAAAAGACGCATAAAGTAAAAATCTTCGCCCACAGAAAAGCGGCGGTTGAGGGCATACTGGAAACGGTAGCGTATGGAGGCTCCTGCGCCGAAGTTATAACGACGGAAGGGGGTGTAGTAGTCTGCCGTACTGCCACCCAAAGGCACTGCTGAGAGCATGAAGTCGTGGGTGAGGGTGCTGCGACGCCCTTGACGTTCCAGATAGAGTCCTGCACCAAAACTGGCTGCCTCAGATATGATGGCGAGGTTGCCCGGGTTTTGTTGGGCTTTCTTGCTGTAGTGGTCTATGTATTTGATGTTCTGATAGAAACCGAGGTCGAGCTTCCACTGGTGGGGTAATGGACGTTGCAGGGAACCGATACGTCCTCGCACATCAAGTTCACCCACGGTGGGATGCTTGGAGGAGAGGTTGACAAGTGCATAGACACTGAAATAATCGTATGCACGGGGACTCTTGCCCTCATCGAGGTGGTTGAAATGGTCTCCGTAGTTGAGGCGGAAATCCAGATAGGGGATGTGCTCGAAATAGCGTGTGCCTGTTTGATGATGTACGGGGCCAAGGTCGTAGATGTACCGGTCGCCGACTCCTAACTGGAAGGTATAAGGCATGGGCTCTTCTTTTTTGCCTGCATTGAAACGGTTCACACGGAACATCTCGCCAGACATCATGCGATGGATGCCACGCACGGGGTTGAGCAGGGATCCGACGATTTCACGGATGACACGCTGGGCACCTCGTTTGGTGTCATCGAAGAAGATGTCTGAAACGCGGTGGGTGACTTCACCTATCGCAGCTCCTCCAATGCCTGTAGAGATGAGGTCGTTGTAGGCTGGACGGTTGGTCTCGCAGAAGAGTTCCCAGGTGAGTGAACCCACCACAGGGTAGAGGAGCGACACGCCATAGGAAAGTCCGTGTTCACGGGCGGCATTATAGAACATGCTACCATGAAAAGGGTGGGCAAATTGGTTGCCGGAAAAACTGTCATTGTCCCACACCCAGCCTCCCGTGAGGTTCTGCTTCAGCACATCCTTGGTGATGTATGTCCAGAAGCGGTCTTGCACAAAGTGGTCGTAGCTAAACACTAATGCATTGATGCTGATGTCCTCGACGAGTGCTTGCAGTCCAGGCAGTTTGGGGGTGCCATCTGGTTTCTTGCCGAAGAAATGCAGGGAGCAAGTGTAGGGCGTCAGTGTGTCGGGACGTTGCAGATGGGTGCGAATATCCGTGATGGAGTCGTTCCAAATAGAATCGGGTAGGGCAACCTCCATCTCTACGAGGTCTGCCTTGAGCTCAGTGTGGTCAACCTCTGTTGCGTGCAACGGAAAGATGTTGCACATTATATATATTATATAAAAGAAGAGGAAGCGACTGATTTTCATCTGCTCAGATGGGTATTTGTCATAATTTTGGTGCAAAGGTATAAAAAAGTTGGGAGTTAGGCGTGATGAGATGGGAGTTTTTCGTACTTTGACTACCGTCGAAGTTACTTCTCTTCGGAAAAATCCAAATAAATTTGGTTTTTCTCTCGCTTAATCGTAACTTTGTCCTCAAAATGATGGATTATGGCGAAAGATAAGATAGCATACGTTTGCAGTTCATGTGGTTATGACAGTCCGAAGTGGATTGGCAAATGTCCTGCTTGTGGTGAATGGAACACATTTACGGAATATCGGGTGGGAAAGGCAAAACCGATGGAAGGAGTGCATGAGGAGTTCAGTCTGATGGCGAAATCCAGTCCGCTTTCGATGTCGCAGATTGAGACGGAAGATGAACCGCGCATCAATATGGGTGATGGGGAACTGAACCGTGTGTTGGGCGGCGGACTGGTGCCTGGTAGCATGACGCTGTTGGGTGGAGAACCAGGTATTGGCAAATCGACGCTTATCCTGCAGACCGTGATGGGGCTGAAAGGAAAGACGATACTCTATGTGAGTGGCGAGGAAAGTGCACGCCAACTGAAACTCAGAGCCGACAGAATTAACTCACCTCTAAACTCTAAACTCTCACCTCTCAACTCTCAACTCTTCGTCGTATGCGAGGCGATGATAGAGACCGTCTTTGAACATGTCAAGGTTGTGAAGCCCGATCTGCTGGTGATCGATTCGATTCAGACGATGGCGACAGAGACGCAAGAATCGTCGCCAGGCAGTGTGACACAGATTCGGGAGTGTGCAGCGATGTTGCTGAAGTTTGCGAAGGAGACGAACACGCCTGTCATAGTGATTGGCCATATCAACAAAGAGGGTACGATTGCAGGACCTAAGATCTTGGAACACATGGTCGATACCGTCTTGCAGTTTGAGGGCGACCAGCACTATATGTACCGCATTGTCAGAGCCATCAAGAACCGTTTCGGCTCGACCGCTGAATTGGGCATTTATGAGATGGTGCAGAATGGTTTGCGCCCAGTGGAGAATCCCTCCGAACTCTTGCTGAGCGATGTGAAGGATGGTGAGGAATTGAGTGGCGTGGCTGTGGCTTGCTCCATCGAGGGGGTGCGTCCTTTGCTGATTGAGACACAGGCTTTGGTGAGCACAGCGGCATACGGAACTCCTCAGCGTTCAGCCACAGGTTTTGACTTGCGACGCCTGAACATGCTGTTGGCTGTCTTGGAGAAGCGGGTGGGTTTCAAGTTGCCCCAGCGTGATGTATTCCTGAATATAGCTGGTGGCATTCGTGTGACGGATCCAGCCATCGACCTGAGCGTGATTGCTGCTGTGCTGTCGAGCAATGTGGATACAGGCATTCCGAGAGACATCTGTTTCACGGGTGAAGTGGGACTGAGTGGTGAGGTGAGACCTGTGAGCCGCATCATCCAGCGCATCGCTGAGGCAGACAAGTTGGGCTTCCGGAAAATCATCATTCCCAAGGCGAATATGAATGGCTTGGACAAGACGAAATTCAAGATACAGATTGTGCCAGTGAGGAAGGTCGAAGAGGCATTGCGTGAGTTGTTTGGATAATTTAACACTATTTGTGCACAGTGTAACTGGCTGATAATAGGGTGTTTGTTCATTTTTCTAAAAAAGTTGTGCACAAAAGTCTTTGTGCTTTCAGAAATTTTCTGTAATTTTGCACCCGAAATTAAAACACAACTCCATTTATGTCAGTACAGAAGACAAGAGCACTTTTGGTGGACGTCGCTCGTCAATTGTTCGCAAAGAATGGATTTGAGGACACGTCGATGAACGATATAGCCGTCGCTGCTAACAAGGGACGGCGTACGCTTTACACCTATTTTAACAGTAAGGAAGAAATCTATCTGGCGGTCATCCAGACGGAATTGGAACGACTATATGAGCGCATGGAAGAAGTGGCTCGCAAGAGCATTCCGCCAGAGGAGAAATTGGTGCAACTCATCTTTGCGCATCTGGAGGTGATGAAGGAGGCTGTCTATCGCAATGGTAACCTGCGTGCTGAATTCTTCCGCGATGTGTGGAAGGTGGAGTCTGTGCGCAAGACCTTCGACAAGAACGAGATCAACCTCTTCCGTCGCATCATGAATGAGGGCATTGACAAGGGTGTGTTTGAAATTCGCAATGTGCGTCTCGCTTCCGAGATTATGCACTACTGTCTCAAAGGCTGTGAGGTGCCTTTCATCTATGGCAGATATGCAGCACAGAATGCGGAAGAACTCTATCCGTATGTGCGCAGTATGGTGTTCAAGCATTTCTGCAGGGTACCCCGATACGGCACCTACCCCAATCGCTAAATAATCAAACCACTAAAAAACAATATAATTATGGGACTTTTACAAGGAAAGACAGCGCTCATCACTGGTGCTGCACGCGGCATCGGTAAGGCTGTCGCTATGAAGTTTGCCCAGGAAGGTGCAAACATCGCGTTCACAGATTTGGTACTTAACGACGACATGGCTGCTGGCCTCGAGGCTACACGCAAGGAGATTGAGGCTTTGGGCGTCACTTGTCGTGCATACGCTGGCAATGCAGCTGACTTTGCTGAGACTGAGGCTGTGGTGAAGAAGATTCATGAGGACTTCGGCTCTATCGATGTGCTGGTGAACAACGCTGGTATCACCAAAGACGGACTGATGCTCCGCATGAGTGAGGCACAGTGGGATGCAGTGCTCAACGTGAACCTGAAGTCTGCCTTCAACTTCATCCACGCTTGTGCACCTATCATGCTGCGTCAGCGTGGTGGCTCCATCATCAATATGTCATCCGTCGTAGGTGTTCACGGCAATGCAGGTCAGTGCAACTACTCTGCTTCTAAGGCTGGTATGATTGGCCTCGCCAAGTCTATCGCTCAGGAACTCGGTCCTAAGGGCGTACGTGCCAATGCAGTGGCTCCAGGCTTCATCGAGACAGCGATGACCGCTCAGTTGCCAGAGGAGATTCGTGCCGACTGGATGAAGAAGATTCCACTCCGTCGTGGTGGTCAGGTGGAGGACATCGCCAACGTATGTCTCTTCCTCGCCTCCGACATGTCCAGCTACGTGTCTGGTCAGGTCATCCAGATTGACGGTGGCATGAACATGTAATGGAAGTCATCTACGAGGACAACCACATCATCATTGTTTCGAAGACAACAGGGGAAATTGTGCAGGGCGATAAGACCGGCGACAAGCCCCTGAGCGAAACAGTGAAGCAGTACATCAAGGAAGCGTACGCCAAACCGGGCGACGTCTTCCTTGGTGTTGTTCATCGTCTGGACAGACCCGTGTTCGGATTGGTCATGTTTGCCCGCACCTCAAAAGCTTTGGCAAGGCTCAACACGATGTTTGCCAATGGACAGGTGCAGAAACGCTACTGGGCCATCGTCAAGGATGCCCCTGCTGACTCCGAGGGTACACTGGTTCATTGGCTCGTGCGCAATGAAAAGCAGAACAAGTCCTATGCCTACGACCGAGAAGTGCCCCACAGCAAGAAGGCCATCCTCGATTACAAGGTCATTGGGCGTTCAGACAACTATTACCTGGTGGAGGTGAACTTGAAGACAGGACGTCACCACCAGATTCGCTGTCAGTTGGCGAAGATAGGCTGTCCCATCAAGGGCGACCTCAAATATGGTGCCAAGCGCAGCAACCCCGATGGCAGCATCTCCCTGTTGAGCCGTTCGATGCACTTCATCCATCCTGTCAGCAAACAAGAAATTGCCGTCGAAGCACCTCTGCCCGACGACAATCTCTGGAAATCTTTTGGACGTATTTAATTCAACTTCAACGGATCAAACAAGGAAAAAGAGGCCGATTCAATAAAATCAGACCTCTTTTTCGTCTTTATATCAAGAATAATTCGTAACTTTGCACCCGCATTCACGCTGCACTTGCCCGAAAGGGCAGTGAAGGTGTGGGCATAACATATTGGTACAGCGTCTTACAACGCTTTGTTTTTGGACACTTAAATCCGCTAAATTTAAAGTTCCAGTCAAAAACACTGCAGAGTAGATGCTTAGGCGTGGTATTACAGCCCCGTCGGTGTGCAGGGAGGCTCATGTGGCCTCTGCACACTTTACGGGTGTAATAATAACCAGCGGCGTGAGCATTACATTCTGTCTGTTTACTGGAAAGGTTTTAGCGGGCCTAAGTGACGGACGGGCAGAGTGAGAGTTCACGCTCTTTTTGTATCCTTAGGTCTTTTCCTGACCCCGTTTCCATTTTGAGCTTCGCTGATTCCAATGTTCTGGCAGTGCCAGAGACAGGTGAACCTGCCGTCGGACGGAAACCTCCTCTCGTGAGGTTGCCCGGGACTCCGCAAGGGTGTGGCAAACCAAGGGTGAGTGACGACTCAAATTGTATAAACGGCCCAACGAGGAAACTTGTCAGGGCAAGGGAAAGACGTATATCATGCAGAACGACATCGAAGAACGTGAAAATAAGGCATTGCCATGGTACATCCTGTGCCATCTCAATCCCACGTGGATTGAAAGCATATTGCAGAAGGACAGCGAGGGACTCTTCCTCACACCTGATGCAACCCCGCTGCCACCCTACAGATTCTATATCCCCTATCATTACATGCCCCTGCTGACGAGGAACAACCATGATGAGGACAGCGATTACAGGGATTATGACCCCATCAAAGACGCGAATGGCCTTCGCTGTGACCTCCATAACTTTGTGTTCATTCAGGCACCAGAGGATAGGGTGGAGCAGATTGTGAAGTCCGACTGGAACAGGAAAACCCGACTGCAGCTGTACTACTATCGTGACCCGAATGGGGAGAAGGTGACGATACCGAATGCAGAGATGCAGGATCTCATCAAAGTCCTGCAAGACCATCATCTGACCTTCTTCTTCGACCAGCCCATCGCAGAATTCTCTGTCGGGGATACCGTGACACTTCAGATGAACGCCTGGAAAGGTAAACGTGCCGTCATCAAGGCCATCCACGTCAAGAACGGTCAGACCAACATCACCGTCAGCATCAACATCTTCAACCGGACGAAAAGCATCAACTTCAAGAACATCAACGTGGGTGATGTCCAGTTCGAAGACGAAACCCGGGGCAAACTGCTCAGTGGCAATCCCATCACGAAC
>JAFXVS010000052.1 GCA_017534815.1 Bacteroidaceae bacterium
GAACCCCCACGAAATGCCATAAAAAATGCCGTGGAACCTTCATCACGAGGACTCCACGGCCTAGAGTATCTTTACTACATTTTTTATAATATGCCAGTTAAAAACCACTGGCGGGGTTTGGGGTGTCAGTATATTTGTCTATACAGTCATCGTTGGTAGCAGAAATAGTGCTTTCGCACCTTCTTTGAGGCAAGGGTGGGGCTTAGCATGTCGCTGGCTTCCGTGAGGTTGTGGGTGGTGCCGTCATTGAATCGAATCTCTATCTGGTCATCGTCAAGACTGTACATGTCCTTGCCCACCTCGATGGAGGAAGTCAGGTACGTGGCCTCGTCGAGGGTGATACCGTATCGCTGGGAAAGCTCCTGCAGTTTCTCCTGCTTCCGTTCCTCGCTGACGGGCTGGTCGCTGATCTCGATCCTGAAGATGTTGCGGTGGACGAAGTCGCGGCTGAGCAGTGAAAGAATCGGGTCGGGATGCTCGCACCACACCTTCATGGCCGACCATATATCGTTATCGTCGAGCGTCAGATAATGGCGGAGGCAATCAGGGTTGTTGACGAAGGCTTCGCGGTCGATGTCATTCAGGAGGAAGAACTTCAGGGCGGGGGAAGCGAAGAGGGGTACATCCGCAGACGAGGACTGAGAGCCGGGGGAAGTGTGTGCCTGTCTGGCGAGTTCCTTGGCGCGGAGGAGTGCGTTGATCATGACGTGCTCGGCGGCGACGGAGGTCTTGTGCAGATAGACTTGCCAGTACATGAGGCGGCGGCTGACGAGGTAGTTCTCGATGGAATAGATGCCCTTCTTGTCGACGACGAGCTGGTCGTCCACCATGTCGAGCATGTCGATGATTCGGGAGGAACCGATGTTGGCTTCGTTCACGCCGGTGAAGAAGGCGTCGCGCTTGAGGTAGTCGAGCCGGTCCATGTCGAGCTGTGAGGAGATGAGCTGGTGTAGGAAGCGCTTGGGGTACTCGTCCTTGAAGATCTTGATGGCGAGCGTGAGCTGTCCGCGGAACTCTTCGTTCATCTGCTCCATGACCATGAGGGAGATGTCCTCGTGGCTGACTCCGTGGATGAGCGTGTGCTCCAGCACGTGGCTGAAGGGGCCGTGGCCGATGTCGTGGAGCAGGATGGCTGCCTGCACCGCCTCCGCCTCGCTGTCGAAGATGAAATGCCCCTTCTGCTGGAGCGACTGGATGGCCTTGCCCATCAGGTGGAAGGCTCCCAGGGAGTGCTGGAACCGCGTGTGCTGTGCCCCGGGATAGACGATGTTCGCCCCTCCCAGCTGCTTGATGCGGCTGAGGCGGTAGAAGGCGGGGTGGCGCACAATGTCGAGCATCAGTCCACGGGGCACGCGGATGAAGCCGAAGACTGGGTCGTTGATGATCTTAGCGGAAACCAATTGTAATGTAGGGTTGAAGGTTGAGGATTTTGAGCTGAGAAGTCAGGGGATTTGGAGCAGAGAGGTTAGGGGAGGAGCTGTGCCATCTGCAGCGCCACCTTCTTGGCCTCCTCTGCCGCCACATCGGCGAAGCGTTCGGTCTTGTCGGCATAGATGATGGCGCGTGAGGAGTTGACAATGAGTCCGCAGTCCTTGGTCATGCCGTATCGGCACACCTCTTCGAGGCTACCCCCCTGAGCGCCGATGCCCGGCACGAGCAGGAAGTGGTCGGGAGCCACCTTGCGGATGTCCTCGAACATCTTGCCCTGAGTGGCACCGACGACGTACATCATGTTGTCGGCATTGCCCCATTCCTGACTCTTCCTCAGCACCTTCTCGAAGAGCCGCTCGCCCTCTGCGTCAGTCGTCAGCTGGAAATCGTGACTGCCCTTGTTGGATGTCAACGCCAGGAGAATGACCCACTTGCCCTCATACTGGAGGAAGGGCGTCACACTGTCCTCACCCATGTAGGGAGCCACAGTCAGGGCATCAATGTTCATCTCCTCGAAGAAGGTACGCGCATACATCGCGCTGGTGTTGCCGATGTCGCCGCGCTTGGCATCCGCGATGATGAAGTGCTGCGGGTAGTTCTCGTTGAGGTACTTGATGGTCGCCTCGAACGAGATCCATCCCTTCACGCCCATGCTCTCGTAGAAAGCGAGGTTGGGCTTATACGCCACGCAGTATGGGGCGGTGGCATCGATAATCGCCTTGTTGAACGCGAAGATGGGGTCATCCTCCCTCAGCAAGTGCTCCGGAATCTTCTTGATGTCAGTGTCGAGACCCACACACAGGAAGGTCTTCTTGGTGAAAATCTGATCGATAAGTTCTTGTCTATTCATCTTCTTACATTATTATATATATATCATTTACGTTTGCCAACTCTACAGCTCCGCTTCTTTCAGTCTCTCAGCATTCTCCGCCACGATGAGGTGGTCGATGCAGTCCTGAATGTTTCCGTCCATGAAGGCCGCGAGGTTATAGATGGTGTAGTTGATGCGGTGGTCGGTGATACGTCCCTGCGGATAGTTGTAGGTGCGAATCTTGGCAGAGCGGTCGCCTGTGGAGACAAGGGTCTTGCGACGTGAGGCGATGTCGTCGATATACTTCTGATGCTCTCGGTCATAAATGTATGTACGCAGACGAGCCAAAGCACGTTCCTTGTTCTTGGGCTGGTCACGCGTCTCCGTACACTCCACGAGGATTTCCTCCTTCTCGCCAGTGTTCGGATTCGTCCACATATATCGGGCACGAACACCAGATTCCACCTTGTTCACATTCTGTCCACCAGCACCTGAACTACGGAAGGTGTCCCACTTGATTTCGCCCTCATTGATCTGGACATCAAAGGCCTCAGCCTCAGGCAATACAGCCACCGTAGCAGCCGAGGTATGGACACGTCCCTGAGTCTCCGTGACCGGCACACGCTGCACGCGATGCACTCCCGATTCATACTTCATCGTGCCATACACATTCTCGCCCGTCACGTTAGCGATTATTTCCTTGTAGCCTCCCACAGCACCTTCGGAGAATGAAGAGATGGTGAGGTGCCAACCTTTGATCTCGCAGTATTTAGAATACATGCGGAAGAGGTCGCCGGCAAAGAGAGCCGCTTCGTCACCACCCGTTCCACCACGGATTTCAAGCGTCACGTTCTTGCTGTCCTCGGGGTCGGCTGGGATGAGCAGGAGTTTGATTTCTTCTTCCAATTCTGGGATGCGCTTTTCGTTGGCAGAGATTTCTTCACGCGCCATCTCCTTCATCTCTGGGTCATCCTCCATCGTGAGCATCTCCTTCGCCTCCTCCAATCCCTTGACGGCATTGATGTACTCCTTGCGGGCTCGCATGATGTCCTCAAGGTTCTTGTATTCCTTCGTCAGTTGCACGTAACGCTTCTGGTCGGCAATGACGTTTGGGTCAGTGATGAGGGTTGACACCTCCTCAAATCGAGGCACCAACCCTTCCAGTTTCTCCAGTATTTCCATTAGTAATTAAACTCTCCAAATTCTGATTTGATAGTGAGCGACTTCTTCCCCTCCTCGATGTGTCCAACAATCTGAGCATCGATGTTGAATGACTTGCTGATGGCAATGACCTTCTCTGCATTTTCTGGCGAGAGATATACTTCCAGACGGTGACCCATATTAAATACCTTATACATCTCAGCCCAATCGGTGCCAGACTCTTTGGCTATCGCCTTGAAGAGTGGAGGAACGGGGAACATGTTGTCCTTGATGACCCGACAGTTTTCACCCACGAAATGCAGCACCTTCGTCTGCGCCCCACCTGTGCAATGCACCATACCATGAATGTCGGCACGCATCTCATCGAGGAGCTTCTTCACCACAGGGGCATAAGTGCGAGTGGGGGAGAGCACCAATTTGCCGGCATTGACAGGAGCGCCCTCCACGGGATCAGTCAACTTGTAAGAACCAGAGTAAACCAGTTCGTCAGGCACAGCCTTGTCGAAGGACTCAGGGTATTTCTCTGCGAGATACTTGGCAAACACATCATGACGGGCAGAGGTGAGTCCGTTGCTGCCCATACCGCCGTTGTACTCTTTCTCATAAGTGGCTTGACCACAGGAAGAAAGACCGACAATCACGTCACCAGGACGAATGTTAGCATTGTCAATCACGTCGCTGCGCTTCATGCGGCAGGTCACGGTGCTATCCACGATGATGGTCCGCACGAGGTCGCCCACATCAGCTGTCTCTCCACCTGTGGCGTAGATGCCAATGCCCATGTTGCGCATCTCGGCCAAAAGCTCATCCGTTCCATTGATGATGGCTGAAATCACCTCGCCAGGAATGAGCATCTTGTTACGTCCAATCGTGCTGGAAACGAGGATATTGTCCACAGCACCTACACACAGAAGGTCGTCCGTGTTCATGATAAGTGCATCCTGCGCAATGCCTTTCCACACGCTGATGTCACCAGTCTCCTTCCAATACATATATGCCAAGCTGGATTTGGTGCCAGCACCATCGGCATGCATGATGTTGCAATACTCAGGGTCACCACCAAGGATGTCTGGAATGATTTTACAGAACGCCTGTGGAAATATACCCTTGTCGATATTCTTGATGGCATTGTGCACATCCTCTTTCGCAGCGCTTACACCACGCATCATGTATCTCTGCTTGTTGTCAATCGTCATTTTTGTATGTTGTTTTTGTATGTTATTTTTGTCTATTTGTTCTTTTTCTGCTGCAAAGGTAGTGAAAAATTAGGAGAAATTGCCGCTATGTCGAAAATCTTTCCTAAATTTGCAAACATATTAAGTACTAAAAGAACAATAAATGGTTTTTACTGCACAACAAATAGCAGGTTATACAGGTGGAACTGTAGAGGGTGATCCTAATGCGACGATTGGCACCTTTGCCAAAATTGAAGAAGGTGTGGAGGGTGCCCTTTCTTTTCTGGCTAATCCCCAATATGAAAGTTACATTTACGAGACGAAGTCAAGCGTCGTGCTCGTGAATAAGGATTTTCAACCCTCTCAAGAGGTGAAAGCAACCCTCGTGCGTGTGGACAATGCTTACGAATCGGTGGCTAAGCTGCTGCAATTATATCAGAGCATGCAACAGAAGCGAGTGGGCATAGACTCATTGGCATTCATCGATCCTTCGGCCAAAATTGGTAAAGATTGTTACATCGGTCCTTTCGTGGCCATCGGAGAAAATGTGGAGATTGGTGACGGCGTGGTGTTGCATCCACATGTCACCATCGGTAGGAACGCCAAGGTGGGTGCCAATACAGAAATCTATAGTAATGCCGTCATCTATCATGACTGCATCGTGGGCAACAATTGCATCCTCCATGCAGGTTGTGTGATTGGTGCTGATGGTTTTGGTTTTGCACCAACCCCTAACGGCTACGACAAGATTCCCCAGATTGGCATCGTAACAATAGAAGATAATGTGGAGATTGGCGCCAATACCTGTATCGACCGTTCAACGATGGGTAGCACCATCATCCGTAAAGGCGTGAAACTGGACAACCTCGTACAGATTGCGCACAATGTGGAAGTGGGACAGCATACGGTCATGTCGGCTCAGGTCGGTGTGGCTGGCAGCTCGAAAGTGGGTGAATGGTGTATGTTTGCCGGACAGGTGGGCATCGCAGGACACCTGAAAGTGGGCGATCGCACAACCCTTGGTGCTCAGGCAGGTTTGGCTGGTGGCAACCTTGCCAAGAAGGGTGGGGCAACGCTGATGGGTTATCCTGCAGTGGAACACAGAAAATTTGCCAAGAACATGGCTGCACTCAATTCGCTGCCTGAACTGCTCAAAGAGGTGGCCGAACTGAAGAAAGAATTAGAAGAACTTAAAAACAACAAATAAATGCAGAATCAACAGACCCTGAAGGAGTCATTCACCTTGAAAGGCAAAGGATTGCATACCGGTCAGTTCATTACGGCTGTGTTCAACCCTGCGGCAGAGAATCACGGATATAAAATTCAAAGAACGGATATTGAAAATCAGCCCATCATTGATTGCAACGCTGATTATGTAGGTGACACCCAGCGTGGTACCGTTCTTGTGAAAGGTGATATCAAGATCAGTACGATTGAACATGCGATGGCTGCGCTCTATGCTTGTGGCATCGACAATTGCCTCATTCAGTTGGACGGTCCTGAGATGCCTATTCTGGATGGTAGTGCGTTGCAGTTTGTGGAGGCGATTCAGAAAGTGGGGGTACAGGAACAGAATGCCAAGAGAGATTACTATGTGGTAAAGCAGAAGATGGAAATCAAGGGCGATAACGGTGAGCATCTGATTCTTTTGCCAGATGACAAGTTCTGTGTGAACGCCCAGATTGCTTTTAATTCCAAGATATTAGACAATCAGTTTGCCAACCTTGACAATCTTGAGGACTTCCCCACGGAAATTGCATCGGCACGCACCTTTGTCTTTGTGCGTGAGATTGAGCCGCTACTGAATCTAGGGCTCATCAAGGGTGGTGACCTTGACAATGCCATCGTGATTTATGAAAAGGAGTTGCCACAGGATCGTTATGATAAACTCGCCGACACGTTGGGCATTCCTCACATGGATGCCACTCGTTTGGGTTACATCAACCACAAACCCCTCACCTGGGACAACGAGACGGCACGTCATAAACTGCTCGACATCATTGGAGACTTAGCATTGGTCGGCAAGCCAATCCTTGGACGTGTCATTGCTACGAAACCTGGGCATACAATAAATAATAAGTTCGCGCGCGCGATAAAAAAAGACATCAAGAAGCACGAGGTGCAGTGTCCTGCCTACGACCCGAACAGCGAGCCTCTGATGGATGTGAACAAGATTCGTCATCTGCTTCCTCACCGTTATCCTATGCAGTTGGTTGATAAGGTGATAGCTGTGGATGAGACGGAGATTGTAGCAGTGAAGAATGTGACCAGTAATGAACCCTTCTTTACAGGACACTTCCCGGAAGAACCCGTTATGCCAGGTGTGCTGATTGTGGAGACTATGGCACAGGCTGGTGGATTGCTGGTGTTGAGCAATGTGGAGGAACCAGAGCGTTGGTCCACTTACTTCCTGAAGATAGACAATGTGAAGTTCCGTCGCAAGGTGGTGCCTGGTGACACGCTGATCTTCAAGGTGAAGATGACAGAACCGTTGCGTCGTGGCATCGCTACAATGGCAGGTCTCGTCTTTGTGGGTGAGACTGTTGCGGCAGAGGCAGAATTTACTGCACAAATAGTTAAGAACAAATAAGATACAAATATATGGCAAAGATTAGTCCTTTAGCATTCATCGACCCAGAGGCAAAGATTGGTGAGAATTGCGAGATTGGTCCATTCTGTTTCATTGACAAGAATGTGACGGTGGGCGACAACAATGTGTTGATGAATAGCGTGACATTGCTGTCTGGCACTCGTTTGGGAAGTGGCAACATCCTCTTCCCTGGTGCTGTGATTGGTGCAATTCCCCAAGACCTGAAGTTCAAGGGTGAGGACTCCGTTGTGGAGATTGGTGACAACAACAAGATACGTGAGAATGTGACCATCCATCGTGGTACAGCTAGCAAGGGCAAGACCATTGTGGGCAGCAACAACCTCATCATGGAGAATGCCCACATCGCTCACGACTGCGTGTTTGGCAGCGGCATCATTATGGGTAACTCCACGAAGTTGGCAGGCGAAGTGATTATAGATGACAATGCCATCATCTCGGCTGTGGTGCTCGTGCATCAGTTCTGCCGCATTGGTGGTTATGTGATGGTGCAAGGCGGAACGCGTACCAGCAAGGACATTCCACCTTTCGTGATGGCTGGTCGTGAGCCTGTGGCCTATGCAGGACTGAATGTCATTGGTCTTCGACGTCGTGGATTCAGTCGTGAGGTGATTGACAATATCAGCCATGCGTACCGTCTGATTTACCAATGCAACCTGACTGTCAATGAAGCTGTTGCAGCAATTCAGAAGGAAGTGCCGATGAGCAAAGAAATTGAATACATCATCGAGTTCGTAAGCAATTCTCAGAGAGGCATTATTAGATAATTATGATATACAGATTTATTATCATCTCTGATGAAGTGGATGGCTTCATGCGAGAAATCCAGATTGATGCGGACGCGAAGTTTCTTGAGCTGCACAAGCTGATACTTGAGTCATGTGGTTATGAGGATAACCAACTGACCTCCTTCACCATCTGCGAGAATGGATGGGAGAAGGGACAGGAAATCACGCTTGAGGAGATGGACACAGACGCTGATGAAGATAGTTATATCATGGCAGAGACGGAACTCAGCGAGTTCTTGGAAGATGAAAAGCAGCACATGCTTTATACCTTCGACCCGTTGGCCGACCGTGTGTTCTTCATCGAGTTGTCCGAAATCAAGACGGGAAAGTCGCTGAAGGAGGGTAAGATAACCCGTTCCATCGGCGAGCCGCCAGCACAGCAATTGGACTTTGACGAGATGTTTGCCCGCAATCCCATTGTCGAAGATTCTTCCATCATGGACGATGATGACCTGTTTGGTGAAGAGGTGGACAGCAGCGAGATTGACATGGAAGGCTTTGACATTAGCGATGAGTTCTAAGGCTGCGAAAGGACAAGTGTGAATTACAGATTTGCATTCCGATAAAATCATTGAAATATGAGAAGACTACACCTATTTCTTATCGCCATGATGCTGATGGCTGTAGTGGATGTTCATGCACAGAAGTACACAAAATCCACAGTGAAGGGCATCACCAACGCTTTCATCTCCACCTTGATGCAAGGTGAATTGAAAAACACCTTGGAGTTTTTTGACCCTAACTACGTGGCTGAACAGCATGACAACTTCCTCGAAGGGCGCACAGAACAGTTTGTTGCGGAGTTTTTGTGTGGAAGCTACAAGAAAGGTTTCTATGATATCACTCCTCAACTCCACAGAATCAAGTCGATGAAAGTAAAGAAGACCTGCTGTGACCTTGAAAAGAATGAAATTTACGCAGATGTCAAGATTCTGATGGACTATGGCGTAAAATACACAGTTAGGCTCGATATGCTTATCACAGAATCAGGAGATCTGCGCTTCATCGGAGCTGTAGGATAAATCTCTGACATTCTGCAGGACGTCAACAAGTCGTTGTTTTGTGATATGAAAACCCTTCTTGTCATCCTCGGCCCCACCGCTGTGGGCAAGACGGAATTGAGCCTGCAAGTCGCTGAACATTTTGGATGTCCTATCATCAATGCCGACTCCCGGCAAATCTATAAAGAAATAGAAATTGGTACTGCTTCACCCACCGTCGAGGAAATGGCGAGGGTGAAGCATTATTTCGTCCATACGCTTCCCCTCGATGCCTATTACAGTGCCGCTGAATATGAAAAGGATGTGCTCACGTTGCTTGACGATTTGTTTCAGCAGCATGAGACCATAGTCCTGTCAGGCGGCAGCATGATGTACATTGACGCTGTGACGAAAGGGATTGACGACATCCCGACGGTGGATGACGACACGCGCTCCATGCTTCGTCAGCGATATGAGCAGGAAGGTTTGGAGCCGCTGCTGGCAGAACTGAAACTGCTCGACCCCGCCTATTACGACTTAGTTGATAAGAAAAACTACAAGCGGGTGGTGCATGCGCTGGAAATATGCTACATGACAGGTAAGACCTACACCTCCTTCCGCACCAATACCTTGAAGGAACGCCCTTTCCACATCTTGAAGATCGGACTTCGACGAGAGCGTGATGACCTCTTTGACCGCATCAATCAGCGTGTGGATGAGATGATGCGTCTGGGACTGATGGACGAGGTTCGTCGTGTCTATCCCCTCCGACATCTCAATTCCCTCAACACCGTCGGCTACAAGGAACTCTTCAAGGTGCTCGATGGTGAGTGGGAACTACCCATGGCCGTTGAGCGTATCAAGAAGAACACACGTGTCTATGCGAAGAAGCAGATGACCTGGTACAAGCATGACCCTGACATCCATTGGCTAGATGCTGACCGGATGACCATTGCAGACATGCTACAGGACATAAATGAACAAATGGAATAGCTGCGGAAATGAATACCATTTTTGTGTCCTCACGAACTATCTATAATAAACAATGAGCTTCTATATAAGAGTAGTTCTTATTCTACCATATTGGAGGGTGTTTCTAAGACAGGCCAGCCATCGGGGGTGAAGTGCATCTTGCGGAGGAAGAGACGGGCTTGGCCGTTGTGGGCTTTCTCATAGGCGTGGGAGAGAAAGTACCATTGACCATCGAATTGGTAGGCGGCACAATGGCCAACACCATAGTAGTCGGCATTGGGACCGATGAGGGTGTCACCACCACCTTTTTCCATTGGCAGCCCCCTGCTGTCGAGGTAAGGACCTGTCACTTTTTTGCTGCGACCAACGACGGTGCGATAGGTGCTGCGCTCGCCTCGACAGCAATAGTCGAAACTGACGAAGAGGTAGTAGTACTTGCCGTGATGGATGATGAAGGGTGCCTCGACTGCATTTTCTCCTGCTTCGATGGTGTCGTTGCCCTCAATGGTGTAGTGGGCGATGTTGTCTATCTCCGCGAGGGTAACTTTGCGACCAATGCGTCTGGAAATGGTCTTGGGCTTGCCATCGAGGGTCTTGAGGTCTTTCTGGAGACGGACAATCTGGATGCCGTCCCAGAAGGAACCGAAGGTGAGCCAGGGAGTGCCTTTGTGGTCGATGATGAGGTTGGGATCGATGCAGTTGTAGGCATCTTTGTGCTGATGGGACACGATGACTGGACCCTGATCTTCCCACTTGAAGTCGGGGGAGTTGGGGTTGAGGGTCTTGTTGGTGGCGAGGCCGATGGCAGAGCCGTTCTTGCCAAAGGTGGAGCAGGAATAGTAGAGGTACCAGTGGTCGCCGTGTCGGTTGATGTCTGGTGCCCAGGTGTGTCCGTTATAGCCTTGGATGGAATCGCGTGCCCATTGTGGAATGGGGGAGAGGACGGAGTGTCCAAGTTGCCATGTCTTCATGTCGGCGGAGGAGAGGGTGGCGATGCCCATGCCTGTGCCAAAGATGTAGTAGCGTCCGTCTTCGCCTCGTGCCATGACGGGGTCATGTACGTCGGGATGTTCGGCATCAAATCGGCGGACAAACTGGGGACGGATAGGTTGAATCTCTTGGGCAAATGCGCTGAATGTGAGCGTCGCGAATAGGATAATCAGTAGTTGTTTCATTTTGTTTGTTGTTTTAGGGGCTTTTAATATGATGATGTCAGAAGGTCATGCGGACTTTGAAGCGGATGCCCCAACGGTTGGTGTTGGGGTTGTGCAGGAAGGTCGCACGACGCACGTAGTCAATTTCGATGAGTTTGAAGATGTTGTGGATGCCGACGCGCCATTCGACATAGGGGGTGTGGCCGTTCATGCAGATGGTGTTCTGCTCGTAGGTCCCGTCGGGAAGGAAATGACCGGGAAAGTAGAAGAGACTGGGGTCGGAATAGTTGAGAGTGGCTGGGTTATTTTTGTCGGTGAGCTGTCCCCATAGCACGTTGATGCCGACGCACTCGCGCCACTTGAGTCGATGGATCAGGGGAATGCGGTTGAGGAACCAGCCGTTGAGATCCCACTCTGCCATGAGGGTGGCGTAGCGGTCGTTGAGGAACTCAAGGTTGGAGATGAGGAAGAAGGTGTTGTCCTCGATGATGTAAGAGGCGTTGGCTGCAGGATGGATGAGCAAGGGGAAGGGCACTTTGTTCCAGATGGCTCCTGCCTTGGCGTCGATGTCGAGTTTGCCGAATTGACGCAGGTAGAAGCGCTTGTAGATGCCAGCCTCCGTGAGGTCGTAGTTGTATTGTCCGCCAAGGAATCCGTTGATGCCTCTAGTGTAGGAGAGAGAGAGGATGGGGGCGTCGTGGTTGACCTTCACACGGCGCTGCTTGGTGTTGATGTAAGTGACGTTGGGCTCGTAGGAGACACCAGCCTTGAATTGGGAGGTGGTGATGTCTGAGATCCAGCGGCTGGGGTCATTGACGGGTGTGCCATTACCGTCGAGATGTTGATAGAAAAGGGCATCGACTGGATGGTTGCGAGTGCGGGTGAACTGGGCATTGATCTTGACGCCTGTTTCGAACTCGCGGGTGTAATCGATATGCAGTTCGCGGGTGTGGTGGTATTGGTCAACCTTGGATGCATGGAAGGCGGTGAACATATTGTCCTTGTCGGTCGGCACATATTTGTCGAAGGGCGAGAGGATGTCGTCCCACCAGTAGATAGAGAGATTGTGCTGAGGGAACTCGCGCGGCAGGTAGGCTTTCTTGTTGAAGGCATAGGTGAGTTGCCCCTTCCAATAGACGTTGCGGGTCTTGGTGCCATAGGCGACGTAGCCGTTGGCGAAGAGGTGAGGGGAGAGATTGGCGGTGGTGAGTGCTGAGGCACGGAAACGGATCCCATCATAATGATTGGCGGTAATCATTGTGTTGACAGGGCCGATGTCCACGTAGTTGGGGTGGATGGAGTCGCCGGTCTCGACGAAGTTTTCGACGAGGGCACGGAATCCGAAGAGGACATACTTGAAGCCCTTGATGTGGGTGAGGCGCTTGAGGAAACTGTCCATCTTGTCTTCTGACGATGTGAGTTTCACTTGTCGGTATTGATTCCAGAAAGCATCATCCTGCATAGATGCATCGGGCTCACGAAAGGTGTAACCTTTGATGTGTTTGAAGAGAGAACGGGGTATCTCGTCGAAGGTGACGTCGCTGAGACGGGTCACACGTTGCACCTGGAACTTGCCGAGCCACTTAGTGAGTTGTAGTTCGACAAGCATGTCGTTGGTCGCTGCGATGCGGTCGCCTGTCTCCAATTCGATGAAGTCTTGCGAGATGATCATGTTCTCGACAAAGTTGACGTCGCTACGGCGAGGGATGGTGAGTTCCACACGTCGCACTTGATAAGTGGAGTCGGGGTCGAGCAGGATGTAGAGATTGCCTGAGAAACCGAAGTCTTGCTGGTTGTTGGGCAGGAATCCAACCTCGACAACTTTGTCTTGGTCGATGAAGAGAGTGTCCTGCAGGTAGTAGCGGTAGAAGGAGATGGCGTTATCGGCAATGGGTGAGCGGAACATGAACTGCAGCAGGCGGCACTCGTTATCGTAGATGTTGACATCGGTGAAGACGTCCTTGAGCGTTGTGGTGAGAATCTCGCCTGTGTTGACCAGTTCTGTTACCCCCTTGTTGCTCTCGCCCTTAATGACCTGCTTCTCCGACTTCGGGTCTTTGCGATAATAGATTTCGGAAAGTGTCTCATCAACAGTCAGAGGAAGGATGAGCTTGCCGGTTTGTGGCGAACGCTCCACATGGTCTTTCAAGAAGGCGAATCGCTTGTATTCACCCTCCTCGAACACCTTGTCGCTGACCTCGTTGAGGGAGAAGGTCATCTTCTCATATTTTGTGTAGGTGAAGAAGTCTTTTGCATGGAGGTCGCTCTGCTTCTTGTTAGCGATGACCTTGCGCATCAGTTCCACAGCGGGATTGTTTCTGCGACTGTAACGTGCCCTTCTGGCCGACACCGTCACAGTCGAGAGTTTCTCACCGTCGATGACATCGTCGTTCACTTGCGCTTGGCTCATCAGACATGAAAGCATCAGCGTGATGATATATAATCCGAATCTCCTCATTCGTTGTCTAACTTTTCTATCACTTCCCTTATATTATATCTAATGTGTGTGGGCAGCGTCTCGTCCACATCCTCTTCTCCCCAGCCGACACCTTTCACCCATATAGTCTGACAACCTATCTGCGAAGCTGGAACGATGTCCTTCGAATAGCTGTCGCCCACCACAAGGATGTCGCTGGCTGGAATCTCTCTGCCTATCACTTCGCGGATGGCATCGACACCCAATTGGAAGATTTTCGGGTCGGGTTTCCTGACACCCACCACAGCACTCTCGATGATGCGTTGGAAATATTCCAAACGGAAATCCCTCAGGATGGTCTCGATATTGCCGTAGAAATTGCTGACGAGCACCAGCGGATATTTCTTTGCCAGCTCCTCAATGACAGGGCGGCTCACCTTCAGCACCTTCAACACATACTCGTAACAGTACTGTGCCACAGCGTCGCTCTTCTGCTTTCTCAGTTCATCAGACACTTTCCAGACGCCTCTCTCCACGAGGTTCTTTGTTTCAATGTCGCACTTGATGGTGAGTAGGTCGAGGAAGTTGTGTTCGGGTCGGATGTAGGGATGCTTGGCAAGAGCACGTTCCGCCTCCATATAACTTAGGCGGAAATTCTCCTTGTTGACGGGAATGCCCACGTGCTGATAGCCCTCCCAAAGCACCTCGCTCCAATGTACGGAGTTCGTGTCGATGGTGCCGCCGTAGTCGAAAATGATGGCTTGTATCATAACTCTACCCCCTTAACTCTAAATTCTCAACTTTCGACCTTAATTCCTTGCAGAAAGATTCATGTTTATGTCTCATGTACAAATAAAGTCCTGTGAATAATGTCAACTCCACCACCAGATAGAGCCAGGGAAGGTCGAGCAGACAGGACACGTAATAGGTGATGGCACGACAGTTGAAGGTCAGGATATTCGCCCACTTCATCATCGGCAGACTGAGATAGCGGAACTCGTCGCGAAACTCCTGTGGGATGTTCTCCGTCGTTCTATATTTCTCTTTCAGCGCCTGTTTCAGTTGTTGGAACTCTGGCGTTTGCTTCTCTTGACTGCTCGTATAGTTGATGTAAGTACGTAAGAAGAGTTTGTAGATGATGTTGCCCTTCCAAGGTGTCTCTTCGTAGATGCGTCGTTGTTGGGCAGAAGAGTCCAGCTCGCTTCCAGCTTGTCCCTTCAGGAAGAAGAGGTGAATCTGGCGGTAATAGTCCGACAAACCGCATTGACGAGCATGGAACCCAACACCTAAAATCCAAATGGCTGCATAGAAGATGCAGTCGGCGATGATGGTGTTGCGTTCATTGTTCTCTATGCCAAGCCAAGCGAACTCCGCCTCATGATGCTGATAGAATCGGAAGAACAGGGCGTGGTAGAGAAAGAAGAACCATACGTCGCCCGCAGCTCCATCCAAGATGCGTCCCAACTGCGTCTTCTTGCCTGTCATGCGAGCCAATTGTCCATCTGCGCTGTCGTAGAAATTCGCCCATGCCAGCAGCAATACGCCCACAATATTATAGATGAGACCCTCTGTCCCTGCCACGCGCCAACTGCCCGAACAGAAGAACCATGCCGATGCCACCCCAATGATGATCGACAGTACCGTCACTGTGTTCGGATGCACATTGAGCGCATCAAACAGCCGTGCCCACTGGTAACCGATGGGGCGTGTCCAAACCACATCCAGCCACTCTTCCGTGTCGCCCGACTTATATGTCTGTTGTATCTTGTTATTCATTTCAACTCTAAACTCTATACTCTAAACCCTTAACTATTACCAGCCACACGCTTAGCTATTGCCTTTGCCGCTTGCTCTCTACATGAGGAGAAGCTTGGGAAGTCGTTGAAGTCGATGAACCACATTTCCCCATTCTTGCCGATGACCACGTCGCCGCCATAAATAGGTGTGTCCAGCGACTTGGCCAACTGATTTGCATACGCCTTCATGAGCTTTACGTCGAAGGAATACCCCTTCGGAGTCCCATTAATCTTCTCCAATCCGAATTTTGAATGCCCACTACTCGCATATTGCCAATGGAAAAAATCCGTACCTTCCACACCGTAAAACTTCACCAAGTCTCCCGTCTGATGCTCCTGTAAAAGCCACGTATCTACACCCCATCGACGGTATTTCAACATTGCCTTCTCATATTCCTTCTCTGTTTTGCAGAAAAGAATGTCGTCTGAGGTCACAGCAGTCTCATCACTGTTCTTCAACCACACTGGCATGAGTGCCATCCCTGGTTCAGACTCATAATACACATCGTTTCCATGTCCGCATTGGAACCTCGGCTGAGGGATTCCCAAACGTTCCATCTCCAAAGCCAGCATCGCTTTACTTTGACAAATGAGTCCACCATTCAGAGAATTGACAAACTTCTCCGTCTCGTTTTCCCCCAGTCGCCTCATCATTTCTCCGTTTCTCGCCATTGTCACCACACGGTCAAATTGGTCATAATCCACCTCTGTCATCTTTTCCTCGCGGATCGTCTTCACTTCATGTCCCAATGCTCTCAGTTCATCTACCACTGCTGTGAAGATGGCTGCGTCATTGCCCACCAAGTTTGGCGAATATATCAATCCTCTGCTAATACCCAGTATTCTCATATTCTTTCTTTTATTGAACAGAACATTTTGATTGATTACAATGACATTCGCCATCACGCATGGGGCAAGAACTGCAGTTGCAACTGTGGTTCTTGCCTGTGATCTGGCGATAGATGTAGCGGATAAGCAGAACTGCTACACAAGCAAGGATGAGATAAACGATGATTTCTTGTATATCCATACTAATAATATGCTCATCATATAAGACTGCCTATTTGATAGACTAACATGGACGTGAGCCATGCGAGGAAAGTTGTGTAGAGTGCCGTAAAACCAGCCCATCTCCATTTACCCGACTCGTTCTTGATGCTGATGCAAGCGGGGATGCAAGGGAAATAAAGGAGTACGAACAGCATGAAGGAGAAGGCTGCGAGGGTGGACATGCCGCTGGTCGTGATGTCACCATGATAAAGCACAGCCATCGTGCTGGCTACAATCTCTTTGGCGCCCACACCTGTGACGAGGGCGACACCTTCTTTCCATGCTAAGCCGCAGGGCTGAATGACGGGTGCGATGAACTTGCCAATCTGTCCGATGTAACTGAGTTCCATCTGCTGTTCCTCTGTCGCTTCAGGATGATGTGGGAAATAACTGAGTGCCCACACTACGATGCTGGCCACGAGGATGGTAGTGCCCATTTTCTTGAGGTATTGCTTGCCTTTCTCCCAAGTATGTCGGCTGACGCTCTTGGCTGAAGGCATTCGATAGGGGGGCAGCTCCATGACAAATGGTGTACTTTCTCCTTTGATGATGAAGCGGCTGATGAGTTTGGCCATCAGAATACTGAACAGGATACCGATGAAGTACATGCTGAACAGGATGAGTGCCGAGTTCTTGGGGAAGAAGGCTGCGATGATGATGATATAGACTGGCAGTCGAGCCGAACACGACATGAGCGGGGTGATGAGCATGGTGATGAGACGCGATTTGCGGTCTTCGATAGTGCGGGTCGCCATGATGGCGGGAATGTTGCAGCCAAAGCCCATAATCATGGGAATGAAGGACTTGCCGTGCAGCCCCATACGGTGCATGATTTTGTCCATGATGAAGGCAGCACGAGCCATGTAGCCAGAGTCTTCCATCCACGAAATGAAAGCATAAAGAATCATGATGTTAGGCAAGAAGACAATGACGCCGCCCACACCGCTGATGATGCCATCGACGAGGAGGTCTTTGAACATTCCATCTGGCATCCATTCGCTGATGATACTGCCCAACCATTCGACGCCAGCATCAATCCAATCCATTGGGTACTGACCGATGTTGAAAGTGCAGAAGAACATGAGGTACATGAGCAACAGAAAAATGGGATAGCCCCACACCTGATGGGTGACAACGGCATCGATACGTTTGGTCATGAGCCGTTTGTATTTCTGCGCTTTCTGAAACGTCTCTTTCATGGCTCCTTGCACATAGCCATACTTGGCATCAGTGATGGCAGATTCGCAATCTTCTTCGTATTCGTCTTGTATCTCTTTCTGACAGATATCGCGTTCGGCAAGGATGGCTGCATAGTTGTCCAGCTTACGAACGATGTCTTCCACCTGACGATCATTCTCCAGAAGTTTGATGGCCAAGAAACGCCCTGAATAATTATGGTGTGGTTCTGGATTGATGCGGATGAGTGCTTCAATTCGTGCGATTTTCTCTTCGAGCATCACTCCATGATTGATGTGTATATGTCTGGCAGTCTTTTGTTTACCTTCTGCTATTTCGATAATTTGATGGAAGAGTTCCTTTACGCCTTCACCAGTCTTTCCAACGGTTGGAACAATGGGGGCACCAAGCAGAATGCCCAACTGCTGGATGTCGAGTTTGTTTCCACTTTCACGCAGCTCATCGAACATATTGAGGGCAATAATCATGGGTACGTCCATGTCGATAAGTTGTGTGGTGAGATAGAGATTACGTTCGAGATTGGAGGCATCAATCACGTTGATGATGATGTCTGGATGCTTTTCGATGATGTATTTGCGCACATAAAGTTCCTCGGGCGTATAGGTTGAGAGGGAGTAGGTGCCAGGCAAATCGACAAGGTTGAAGTGATAACTCTCGAAATCGAAATGTCCCACCTTGGCATCAACAGTCACGCCAGAGTAGTTGCCCACTCGTTCGTGCGCACCGCTGGCGATGTTGAAAAGAGAGGTCTTGCCACAGTTGGGATTGCCTACGAATACGACATTGAGTTCATGTTCCTTGATCTTTGCCACTCGATGTACAATGTCTTCGCATCCGTCGGCAGGTAGGGCGTGCAGATTTGGATGAGATGCCTCCCATGCCTTGGCTTCTTCTTCGTTGACCACCTCGACCAGTTCCGCTTCAGCACGGCGAAGGCTCACCTCATAGTCCATGATTTTGTATTTCACGGGGTCGTGCAGAGGGGCGTTGAGCAACACCTCCACAGTTTCTCCCTTGATGAACCCCATTTCTACAATGCGTTTGCGGAAGCCACCATGTCCCATCACGCGGACGATGACGCCAGTCTGTCCTGTTTTCAACTCTGATAATCTCATACGTCACGAATTTTGGTGCAAAGTTACGACCTTTTCTCATGCTATACAATACTTAAAACCGAGTAATTCACTCATTATATATAAATAAAGACTGTTTCATGCCAAGATAGTCATAATTTTTCATTACCTTTGCATCCGATTCCGACTTATGGCGTCATTTTTTCATGTAGAATCCAAATACACATTTATAATATTATGGAAAGAAAAGTTGCTCTCATTACAGGTATCACCGGTCAAGACGGTTCATACCTTTCCGAGTTCCTTCTGGCGAAGGGCTATGAAGTTCACGGCACCATCCGCCGTTCATCTGTGGATTATCGCGAACGTATCGCTCATCTCGAAGGCACTCCAAACTTTCACCTTCACTATGCTGACTTGGGTGACTCTATGTCGATGCTCCAAGTGGTGAGCAAGGTGCAGCCTACTGAGATTTATAATCTGGCAGCTCAGTCCCACGTGCAGGTGAGCTTCGACTCTCCTGAGTTTACTGCTGACGTTGATGCAGTAGGTGTGCTCCGTGTGCTGGAGGCTGTTCGTCTTTGCGGATTGGCTGACAAGTGCCGCATTTATCAGGCTTCTACCTCAGAGCTTTATGGAAAAGTTGAGGAAGTTCCCCAGAACGAGAAGACCCCATTCCATCCTTATTCTCCATACGCTGTGGCCAAGCTCTACGGCTTCTGGATTGTGAAGGAATACCGTGAGGCTTATAACATGTATTGCTGTTCAGGTATCTTGTTCAATCACGAGAGTGAGCGTCGTGGTGAGACCTTCGTGACACGTAAGATTACCCTTGCTGCAGCCCGTATCGCACAGGGCAAGCAGGACAAACTCCTTCTTGGCAATCTCTCTTCGCTTCGTGACTGGGGTTATGCCAAGGACTATGTGGAGTGCATGTGGCTCATCCTTCAGCAGGAGAAGCCTGAGGACTTCGTGATTGCTACAGGTGTTCAGCACTCTGTGCGTGAGTTCGCTTATTATGCGTTCAAGGCTGCCGGCATTGAGCTGAAGTTTGAAGGTGAGGGTATGGATGAGAAGGGTATCTGCATCGCAGGTCCTGAGAATTTGATTGGTAAGACGCTTGTAGAAGTGTCAGCAGACTTCTATCGTCCAACGGATGTAGTGAACCTTTGGGGCGATCCTACGAAGGCGAAGGAGAAGCTTGGTTGGAATCCGCAGACCACTTCATTCGAGCAGCTCGTCTCCATCATGGTGAAGCATGATATGGAGAAGGTGGCAGCCGATCATGTGGCATCTGTGATGAGAACCAACCTGGCAGAGTATCTGGAGAAAGGACTCGTGAAATAAGAAAGGGCTATGTTGGACAAGAACAGTAAGATATTTGTGGCGGGTCATCACGGACTTGTGGGCTCTGCCATTTGGAATAATCTCAAGGCACGTGGCTATGAGAATCTGGTGGGCAAGTCGCATGCCGAACTTGACCTGCTCGACCCTGTGGCGGTGAAAAAGTTCTTTGATGATGAACAGCCTGATGCAGTCGTGCTGGCTGCTGCCCATGTGGGTGGTATCATGGCCAACTTGCAGTATCGTGCCGACTTCATCTATCAGAACTTGCAGATTCAGCAGAACGTCATTGGCGAGGCTTGGAAGCATGGCGTGAAGAAGCTTCTCTTCCTTGGCTCTACTTGTATTTACCCTGGTGAGGCTCCTCAGCCGATGCCAGAGGATTGCCTGCTGACCTCTCCGCTCGAGTATACCAACGAGCCATACGCTATCGCCAAGATTGCTGGCCTCAAGATGTGTGAATCCTTCAACCTCCAATACGGCACCAACTATATTGCTGTGATGCCGACCAACCTCTACGGCCCTAACGACAACTTCCATCTGGAGAACTCCCATGTGCTTCCTGCTATGATCCGCAAGATTCATCTGGCTAAGTGTCTGAACGAGGGCAATTGGGAGGCTGTGCGCAAGGATCTTGGGCTCAGACCTGTCTCCATGAAAGTGCCTAAGATGGTTGATGGACAAGGTGCTCAGGAAGATGGTAAGTCGCAAGCTACGCAGACCATCATGGCCACAGCTATGAGCGACGAGATGACCATCCTTCAAGTGCTTCGTCACTACGGCATCACGCCAGAGGCTGTTACGCTTTGGGGTACAGGTGCTCCGATGCGTGAGTTCCTTTGGAGCGAGGAGATGGCCGATGCCTCCGTCCACTGTCTGCTCAATGTCGATTTCAAGGACGTGGTCGAGAAGAGCGACTTTACTGTCAATCGTGACGGTATTAAGGAAATCCGCAACTGCCACATCAATGTTGGCACAGGCAAGGAAATCTCCATTAAGGAGGTGGCAGAGAAGATCATGCAGGAGATTGGCTTCAAGGGCGAACTCCGCTGGGATGCCACCAAGCCTGACGGCACGCTGAAGAAACTCACAGACGTTTCTAAGCTTCACCGTCTTGGATGGCACCACACCATCGAGATTGACGAAGGCGTCCATCGCCTCTACCAGTGGTACTTGCAGGGAATCTGCATCAACCACAAGCAGGGGTAGAAAACTATAAATTGTGATCGAAAATGAAAATAAAAGATTCTTGGAAAGAGAAGGGCTATGTAAATGAGCCTATCCCTGAAGGCATTGATTTGAATGCTGAGATTCGCAGAATGTGCAAGGAGAAGAATGCAGTGATTCTGGCACATTACTACACGGAGGGAGCTGTGCAGGACATCGCTGACTTCGTGGGTGATTCGTTGGCACTGGCACAGTGGTCGGCCAAGACGGATGCTGACATCATTGTGATGTGTGGCGTTCACTTCATGGGCGAGACGAACAAGATTCTTTGTCCTGACAAGAAGGTTCTGGTACTCGACCTCAATGCGGGTTGTTCGCTGGCAGACAGTTGCAAGGCTGAGGATCTGAAGGCGTTTGTGGATGAACATCCTGGCTACAAGGTGGTGAGTTATGTGAACACCACTGCGGCTGTGAAGGCACTGACGGATGTGGTGGTCACTTCCAGCAATGCGAAGTTGGTGATTGACTCTTTCCCACAGGATGAGAAATTGATTTTCGGTCCAGACAAGAACTTGGGCAATTATATCAATTCCGTGACAGGACGTGATATGCTCTTGTGGAATGGTGGCTGTCATGTGCATGGGCAGTTCTCGTTGGAGGGTATTTTGGCGCTGAAGGCAGAACATCCCAATGCCAAGATTCTGGTGCATCCTGAGTGTCCTGCGCCCATTCAGAAGGTGGCTGATGTGATTGGTTCAACGGCTGGTCTGTTGAATTTTGCCATTAAGGACGAGGCGACAGAATTCATCGTGGCAACGGAGAGTGGAATCTTGCACGAGATGACGAAAGCGTGTCCAGAGAAGGTGTTCCTGCCTGCACCTCCTGAAACCACGGAAGGGGTAGGGTGCTCTTGCAACGAATGTGAGTTCATGAAGCTTAATACGTTGAAGAAACTCTACAACACGCTGAAATTTGAGTGGCCCACTATCGAGGTGGCTCCAGAGATTGCAGAGAAGGCCGTGAAGCCCATCGACAAGATGCTGGAGATTAGCAAGAATATGAAATCGGCGATGGCAAGCAAATGAGTAAGTCGGTCGCAGCATTGGTTTCTGGTGGGGTCGATTCCGCTGTTTCAGTACATTTGCTGAAGGAGCAGGGGATTGACCCACATCTGTTCTATATCAAGATTGGTCCTGACAAAGATACGGAATGGAACTGCACCTCTGAGGAGGATGTGGAGATTTGTCAGTGGTTGGCTCGCAGATATGGCTTGAAACTGGATGTAATAGACCTGCACAAGGACTATTGGGAAAAGGTTGTCGGCTATACGATGGAGAAAGCGCGTATAGGTCTGACACCTAATCCTGATGTGATGTGCAACAAACTTATCAAGTTTGGCTGCTTTGAAGATGTGGCTGGCAAGGACTTTGATTATACGGCGACAGGACATTACGCGACGACCACCAAGATAGGTGATACCGTTTGGCTATCGACGTCGCCTGACCCAGTGAAAGACCAGACAGATTTCCTCTGCCAGATTGATTCCTTGCAAGTGAGCAAACTGATGTTTCCCATCGGGCATCTGTGGAAACATGAGGTACGCGAGATTGCCGAAAAAGCACATCTGCTGAATGCTGAAAGGAAAGACAGTCAGGGCATCTGTTTTTTGGGCAACATCGATTTTCGTGATTACATCAAGGCACATCTGGGTGAGAATCCTGGCGATGTGCGTGAGATTGAGACGGGGCATAAGATTGGTGAGCACAAGGGCTTGTGGTTCTATACAATAGGTCAGCGAAAGGGGCTTGGATTTGGTGGCGGCCCTTGGTTTGTGGTGAAGAAAAACATCAAGCGAAACATCCTTTTCGTGTCGCATGGATATGATCCAGAGAAGGTGTACAAAGACCATGTGACGATGAATGATTTCCATTTCATCAGTGGAAATCCGTTTGAACTGGATGGAAGCGATGAGCGTAAGGGAATGCGTGTGACCTTCAAGATTCGGCACACGCCTGAGTATTTAGGAGGTGTTCTCTCCAAGAAGGATGATGGGCGTTGGTTCTTGCAGGCTGATGAGAAAATACATGGAGTCGCTCCTGGTCAGTTCTGCGTGGTTTATGACCAAGAACATCATCTGTGTTTTGGTAGTGGAGAGATCGATTGAAAGTTAAAGGCTAAAACTTCTGGTTTTAGCCTTTAACTTTTAGTTTTTAATTCTTATCCTTCAAAAGGTCGCGAATCTCAGTGAGAAGCACTTCTTCCTTCGTTGGCTCTGGAGCAGGTTCTGCAGCAGCTTCCTCAGCAGCCTTCTTCTTGCGGAGGGCAGATAGCTTAGCGATACCCTTGATCATGAGGAACAAGCAGATTGCGATGATGAAGAAGTCGAGTACATTCTGGATGAATGCGCCGTAGTTCCATGTCACGGCCTCGATGGCTTCTTCGATGACCTCGCCAGCCTCGTTCACCTTTTCTGGCACGCCAGGCTTGAGCTCAATCTTCAGGTCGCTGACGTTCACGCCCCATGCAGCAGCCACGAGTGGCATGATGAGGTCGCCCACGATTGAAGAAACGATTTTACCAAATGCGCCACCGATGATGACACCGACAGCCATGTCAATCACGTTGCCCTTGAAGGCAAACTCTTTGAATTCTTCGATAAATTTTGCCATAATCTCTTTTGTTTTTATAATAAAATGTAAATGAATATCGTTATAGAAATACCTTGATGCCAAAATATCGAGGCAAAGGTACGAAAAAAGATATATATAATGTTAATAAATATGGAAAAAGTGAAGAATAATTTGTTTTTCATCCTTTCTATGGGCATGTTACTGCTGCTTGCGGCCTGCTCAACAGCACATCATTGCAATTGCGGATAATATGGTATAGGGTTTAGAGTTGAGGGCTTAGAGCTTAGAGAATAGGCTTGAGATGCTTATATAAAAAAGACTCTGTCGATTGACAGAGCCTTTCTTTATTTTGTCAGATAAGAATCTCTTATTTGAGCTCAGCGAGGTACTTGATAGTACGAACCATCTGAGAAGTGTAAGAGTTCTCGTTGTCATACCAAGAAACAACCTGTACCTGGTAAGTATCGTCGTCAATCTTAGAAACCATAGTCTGAGTGGCGTCGAAGAGAGAACCGAACTTCATACCGATGATGTCAGAAGAAACGATCTGATCCTCAGTGTAACCGAAGCTCTCAGTACCAGCAGCCTTCATAGCAGCGTTGATAC
>JAFXVS010000053.1 GCA_017534815.1 Bacteroidaceae bacterium
CGGATTTCTCTCCGTTTGCGCAGATGAAAAATCAGCAGGGTGGCAGCCACAACAATGATGAGAGCCGACACGCTTACAGCCCAAATGAATTGGCGTTCTTTCGAGTTCTCGGCTTCCAGTTGAGCATTCATGTCGTTGAGCACTTGGCTTTTGGCTTGTGCATGCAACTTTTGTATGCGCATAATCACGTCAGCCTTGGGTCGAGTGGCGAGGATGCTGTCTTGCTGCGTCTCCTTGATGGCTTGTATGTCTTCGCTGCTAAATCGCATACCCAATGTGTCGCCTATCTCCTTGCTATAGAAATATGCGAGTTGCTGCATTTCGAGTGCTTCCTGAAGCAATCCGTTGCGCATATAGATGTGACCGACTTGTGCATAGCAACGGCTTTTTAAGAAGGTGGTGGTGCGAGTGCTGTCACACAATAACGCTTTCTGAAAATAGAGTAGTGCTTTCTCCCCGTTTTGCAGGTAGGAATTGACACATCCTGCCACATAATAGGCTTCAGGAAGATGCCCACTGGGGTCGTGCTGCTCAAAGTGTTGAACCACGGTACAGATGAGCGAATCGGAAACGTGTTTCTTTTTTGCCCGTTCGTCTGCCTTGACCCTCAGCAGATGGTAGTACGCTCTCGTATCCTCGTCAGCACCTTCCATCTCTTGGCTCATGTGCAGGAGCATCTGTCTGGCACTGTCGGCACCTGCGGTTGTGAGGCCGGGCTGGAGCAAGAGACTGTCGATGTCGGAAAGAACACGCTCATGCTGACTCACCTCGTTGCAACAGGTAGTCAGCATGAGCATGATGATGAGTAAAAATGTGGTTCTTTTCATATAGTCAACGTACCGCAGGCGGTTCAGTTTTATCTTTCGATGGTCTGTTCGCGGTCTGGACCTACGCTAACGATGGCAATAGGTGTCTCCAGTTCCTTCTCCAGGAATGCGATGTAATCAGAGAAAGCCTTGGGGAACTCTGCCTCGCTGGTCATCTTCGTGAGGTCGGTCTTCCATCCGGGCACCTCTGCATAGACTGGCTCGATGAGACCGTCGCTGATGTCGTAAGGGAAGTCGCGGGTCACGCTGCCATCCTTCAACTTATAAGCGGTACAAGCCTTAATCGTGTCGAATCCATCGAGCACATCGCTCTTCATCATGATGAGTTTCGTTACGCCACTCACCATAATAGCGTAGCGTAATGCTACGAGGTCAATCCATCCACAACGACGTTCACGTCCCGTCACGGCACCATATTCATGACCGATGTCGCGCATCTTCTGACCGGTTTCATCGAACAATTCCGTTGGGAATGGACCTGCGCCGACACGGGTGCAATATGCCTTGATGATGCCGAATACATCGCCAATCTTGTTGGGACCGATACCCAAACCGATGCAAGCTCCAGCACAGATGGTGTTGGATGAAGTGACGAATGGATAAGAACCGAAGTCAATGTCGAGCATCGTGCCCTGAGCACCTTCGCAAAGCACAGACTTGCCAGCCTTCAGGAGTTTGTTGATTTCGTGCTCGGAATCGACAATCTGGAACTGCTTGAGGTACTCAATGCCTTCCATCCACTTCTTCTCCACCTCCGTGATGTCGTAGTCTGTGTAGTTAAGGCTCTTGAGAATGTCTTCATGACGTGCCTTGTGGGCAGCATACTTCTCTGCGAAGTTGTCGAGAATGTCGCCTACACGCAGACCATTACGACTGGTCTTGTCGGTGTAAGTCGGGCCAATGCCTTTACCCGTCGTGCCCACCTTGTTCTTGCCCTTAGCTGCTTCGTAAGCTGCATCGAGCAGACGGTGGGTTGGCATGATGAGGTGTGCCTTCTTCGAAATGTGGAGACGGTTCTTCAGATTGTGACCGCTCTTCTCCAGATCCTTGGCCTCATCCATAAAGAGGTCGGGGGCAAGCACCACGCCGTTACCGATAATGTTCACTTTGTCACCTTGGAAAATGCCCGATGGAATGGAACGAAGCACATACTTCTGTCCCTCAAATTCGAGCGTGTGTCCTGCGTTAGGACCTCCTTGGAAACGGGCTACAACGTCATAGCGTGGCGTCAGTACATCCACGACCTTACCCTTACCCTCGTCTCCCCATTGAAGACCTAACAATACATCTACTTTGCTCATGTTGATGATAATGTTTATTGTTTGTATTTATTTGAATCAATGCTACTTGTTCGATTTCATTGCCCTTCCTTGAACCACGCTGCCGCCTTGCTCAGTTCCTCATCGATTTGGGCGAACCGCTTCTCCTCTCGGGTCATACTGGCATTCTTCCGCTCCTTCTCCATCTTCTTCTTCAAACGTGCCAGTTTGGCCTGACAGATGTTGCAGATTCCATAGATGTAGGTGCTGCATCTCAACTTCTTGAATCTAGGTGTCTTCACCTTCGATGCGGCTTTCTCGATGGAAACGTCCTTCAAGTCCCATATTTTGCCGCATCCTGTACATATATAATGATGATGCGACGGCACTTTATAGGCGCATTCATAGAGTGTGGCTCCTTCCGTCTGATGATTGTACACGAGTCCGCACTGCACCAGCAAGGACAATGTACTGTACATCGTGGCGCGGCTGACAGGGAACTTATCGGGCATCATTTCCAGTATCTGGTCTGCGCTGTGGTGACCTTTCATCTGCATCACAACATCCAAGATGGCATAACGCTCGGGGGTCTTGCGCATGCCACCTTGCTCCGTCATGAAACGGGTTAGAATGTCACGTGGGGTTTCTTTCAGTTGCGTCCCCTCAGCTTTTTTCATACCACTTTTCTGCAATACGGGCACAAATATAGTGCTTTTCTTTGGGTGTCACAAATAATCTGCAACTTTTTTGACTTTCCGTGCATTATCTTCACCCAAAGAGGCATATATCTGCAATGCCTTTATGGCATATCGGTTGTCTAAAGACGCACTGGCCTGATCCAGAAACTCTTCTTCAGCCTCCTCGCTGAACGGGTATTTTCGCATCAAGTGGCATAAGGTCAGATAGCCGCAGTTTTGCAACATCTTCTCATCACGAGCAATCCACTCAAAGGCTTTCGTGCTGGCATACCGGAGCTTGGGCATGAGATAGAGGCAAAACATTGTGGCCATTTCTTCTGTCCGGATGCTTTCTGCCCAGATATCGCAGAGCTCTTCCACAAAATCCTCTGCTGGCATCAGCATACAAGCAAGAATCTTGCACTCCCTCGTACTTTCGTTCCAAAGTGCCTGCGCCAAAGCCCTTAGAGAGATTTCTTCAGAAGATGCCGGCATCATATTTTTCACGATTTCATCGGAAATTTTGGCCAGCCTGGGCAATTCTACGCCCCAATTCACACGGTAGTCTTCAGTCTGCCTCGCATGAGCCGAAGCTACCCCGTTCATGTTGGCTCTCAGCTCCTTCTTGATGTCGTTGATGAGATTATTCATTGATGAGTGGCAATGTGGCGTAATCTTTACTATAGCGCAACATCTGTTCGGCATAACCTTCTGTGTAGGAAATCTTCACATCGGTGATGTTGCCTTGTGCATCGCGTACAGCTGTATAGACAGGATTGATGAAGCCCTTGTAGGGAGCGATGTTGAGCTTGGCATAGCGGTCAAGGATTTCTTTGTGGAGTTCGGGATCAATCTTCACGCCGTACGTTTCCACCAAAGCTTGCGCACCCTTGAAATCACCGGTTGACTTCACACGCTGAATCTCTGCTAACAACTCCCCGAAGAGGTTACGAAGTTTCTGATAATCATTGATCTTCACGTATGTCTTCCCATCACGTTTCACCATCTCCATCACATTGTCTGCCTTTCCATGCTCATATGCCCAGCGGGCAATCAAAGCACGGTTGCGCATGTGCGCTTCTTCAATATTGTTGCCCAGGTTGATACGAACCAGCTGAGTCAACAAACCGTTCTGCATCTGGGCGATATAACTGGCCTTGTATGCTTCAGCATCGGGAACAAGCCCCAGTTCCACCAACTTCGGATCAGCCAGATAATAGAGTGCAAACAAGTCGGCACGTGCTTCTTCAATCGTGCTGCCGTAGGCTTTCAGACTATCGCCATCTACACCTTCCAATAATTTACCGCTTCCATGACCTAAACATTCATGCAAGTCAGTGTGCAGATCATCGGTCAAATCGCCATATTTCTCCACCAAAGCAATTTCTTCCTTGCCAAAAGCAAACTCCTGCAACATACCACTTCCCTTAGCAGCTTTATTGTACGCATCCGTCAAATTTCCGATGGTCACAGATTTGGAACCATGCTCTGCACGAACCCAATCGCTGTTGGGAAGATTGATGCCAATGGCTGTCGATGGATAGAGATCACCTGCAAGAATGGCTGCCTTGATGACCTTAGCTGTGATGCCCTTCACCTTTTCTTTCTTGAATTCTGGCGCCACAGGGCTATGGTCTTCAAACCATTGTGCATTGGCACTCAGCGTTTCCGTACGTTTCGTGGCTTCTACATCTTTAAAATTGACGATGCTCTCCCATGAGCACTTCAAGCCCAGCGGATCGCCATAACACTCGATGAAACCGTTGACAAAGTCCACCAATGGAGCCGTGTTTTCCACCCAAGCAATCGAATATTGGTCGAAAGTCTTCAAATCGCCCGTCTCATAATAAGAGATGAGCAGGTCGATGACTTTCTGTTGCTGGGCATCCTCAGCGAATGGACGTGCTAATTTCAAGTTCTCCACAATCTTCTTGATGGCATCGCCATAAAGTCCATCAATCGTCCACTTTTTCTCGATGAGTTCGCCATTTTTCGTTTTCACAAGGCGTGAATTCATACCGTACATAACGGGGTGAAGCGAGTCTCCTTCGGCTTTTTGCTTGCCATAAAACGCTTCCGCTTCTGCCTGTGTCACATCCTCATAATAATTGCAGGCACTCGTTTTCACCAAGTCGGCACCTTCAGCGAGATTCACTCGTTTCTGAAGGATGTTGGGATTAAAGATGACATTGGCGATTTCATCGGAACAAACGGCATAGTCCTGCAACCAGCTGCGCTGGAATCCGGGTACAAACTTCTCACTGCCATAGTGGTGATGAATGCCATTCGAGAACCACACGCGTTTCAAGTATTCTTCCAATGCCTTGAAGTTCTTGCTCTCCTTGTCGCCGGGGTAGTTCACATACACATCTTCCAGCATTTTGCGGATGCGGAGGTTATACTTGCCATTTTGGTCAAAAAGAATGTCGCGACCATAAAGCGCCGCCTCCTGCAGGTAATAGATAAAAGTCTTCTGCTTCAAAGTCAGGTTCTCAAATCCCTCCACTTTGTAGCGCAACATCTGCAAGTCTGCGAATCTCTCATTCGTATATTCGAATTTTTTCTCCTTCTTGTTGCTCGAAGCCATCGAAGGATTCTCTTGCTCATGGGCATTCACGGGACATGCCGTCGTCGTCAAAAGTGCTGAAATCATCATTGTTTTTACGATTGTCTTCATTATGTTTAAGATTAATAATTGAAAGTGCATCACGTAGAGCGGAACTTCTCTGGAGTGGTTCCAGTTGCCTTCTTAAAGGCGGAGAAGAACGACTGACGGTTCTTAAAACCCACCATTTCCCCGATGTCATCGATGGAATAGGGGGCGAATCGCCTGTCCTTCAGATAGCGCAAAGCATCTTGTATTCGGTAAGTATGCACGATGTCGGTATAAGACATGCTGTACGTCGCTTTCAGCAGACGCGAGAGTGCATAGGCAGAAATGCCCACTCGCTCCGCCAACTGCTGGGCAGAGAAGTCAGGAATGAGATACCCCTTTTCCTTGATGAGAATAGTCTCAATACTTTCTTTGTATGCGTCCTGCTTATCCATTTCGGCCACAAAGTTAAGAATTATTTCTCAAATGACGAAATGAATGGTCAGAAGATGTAGTTATCATCATCCCAATCTTCCTCATCGCCAAACTCTTCCTCGTCGATGGGTTCAGGCAGTTCGGTGGGTTCGTCGAGGCTGGTGGGCTCGTCCTCACTAATACGCAGGGATCCAACACGGTCGAAGTACTCGTCGTAGAAGTCAAAATAGTCAGCGAAGCTGAGTCCCTTCATGAGTTTACGGAGGTTCTCCTCACTGATGATGAAGCACTTAAGTCCTTCGAGCTTGTAGGCCATGTCGGGGTTGTTGAGCAGACGGTGGAGGTAGATGTAGGCTTCGTCGTAGTTGAGGAAGGAGCGCACCTGCATCATGTCAATGCCGTCACCGCGCTCCGTGGAAATGTCGAAGTTTCGGACGGTGAAGGCGGTGAAGTTATATCGAGCCACCTCGTAGAGGAGCTGATTCTCGTCGATAGCATTACGCTCGTAAGCGATGACGAAAACGAAATTAGTGTTCTTCTCAGGCGAGAAGGTGGTATCGTTGGCCAAAGAGTCAGCCTCGTCGAAGAGTCCTCGGCGACGCTCCCAGATGCTGCCCATCTCGAACTTGCCACCTTGAAGCAGACGTCCTTCCTTGAGTCCCTTGACATAGAGTCCGGCAAGCTCACTGACGCTGGACTGTGGATATTTCTCGACAATAGTGCGCAGATCGTTCATGAAGTTCTCGCGGTCGCCCAACTCCAGCTTGCTGAGTGCTTCAAGGAACATGAATCGTGCACGGTTGGCGCCATTGGGATACTCACGTTCCATCTCTTGGCTGTTGTTGATGACAGTGTGGTAATCGCTCAACTTGAAGGCATCGTAAGTCTCCTGATAGACAGAGTCCTCAACCTGCTTGCCGTAACGTCCCTTGAACTCGAAGTTGGGGTCGGCGATGAGCTTGCCATGCTCATTGTCTGGGTATTCGGCAATGAGCCTCTGCTTGTAATCATCGGCATCGCCCTGACGTCCCATCCTAGAGTAGAGTTGGAACATATTGTAATAGACCTCATCCATCTGCTGGAAATCGGGGAAGTTGAGCAGGATGCGCTGGAAGGTGCGCTCGGCCAACGGGAAATTGTCCATACGATCCTTGTAGATGATGGCGGAGCCGTAGAGACCCTCGACCAGCGCCGCATTGGAGGCGGCCATCTGCTCTTCGGTGAACGGGATATCCTTCAGGTAGTACTCTGGCCGGTGAGGGTCATTGGCATACTCCTCTGCCTTGATGGAGTCCTTTTCCGCCTTGGTCTGTTTCTTGCCCTTGTTGGCTTGGAAGATACTGTCCTCAACCGCTGCGATGCTGTCCTGCACAGCCAGTAGGCTGTCGGAGATTTCCTCCTCATTGAAGTCGTTAAGCACAGTTTTATTGTTACGACGCCAATCGTCTGTGAGTGTACGCTTGCCCCACTTCTTCTCAAATTCGCTCTTGCCCGCTGCGACCGCCGTCGGGTTGTAGAAATACCACATGGCTGCGGGCTGGTTGCGGTTGCCTACACCTTGATTACCAGCTGCCCCTGGACGTCCTTGCTGTCCACGGTTGGTGGTCTGGGCATTTCTGGCCTCGGCTGCCTTTTTCTCTTCCTCCCTTTCCTTCTTCTTCAGTTCCTCGATGGTCTTCTTGATCTTCTCCATACGGGTGACGGAATCGAGGCTTGCCATCATCTGAAGGCTGTCCTGCAACTCTACAGCCGAAGCATAGGGCAGCAGTTCGTCAAGAATCTTGCTACGCTCATCCACTTCCTTATAGCTTTCATGGTCTTTGTCGAGCAGACCGAACGCTTGGGAGTAGCACTTCTGGGCATCGACAAACTTCTCGCGCCCCCAGTACAAACGTCCGAGGTGCAGCAGCACAACGCCCTTCTCGATACCGTTGCGTGTACCTTTCTCCACACCATCCCTGTATGCCCAGATGGCTTGGGTGGTGTCGCCCTTTGACAGGTATATGTTGCCGATGGCATAATACACTTGATCCAAGTAATCCTTATTCTTCGGATTCTTGGCCATCGACCTCAACTTGCGGATCATCTGCTTCGACTGGTTCTTCGACAACGCCTCGCTCATCAGGATGCGGGCGTTGAACTCCAGCTCGTAAGGAGGATTCTTGCGGATGACTTTCTTGAAATACCGGTATGCTTCGGGATCGTGGCCGATACGGTGGTAGAGCTGTCCCAAGAGCAGGAACATCCTCGCTCTAGGCAGTCGGCGATGCTCGTCTTTCAACGCCTTCTCTATGTTGAGTATCGCCTCAGGATATTGCTTCTGCCGCAATTGGATGTCACCTAACACCGATGACTTCAATGGTTCCAACTTCGTCGGGAAACTATCACGCTGAGCCTCTGTAATCAAGTGTTCAGCATCGTAGAACCATTCCATCTCAGCGTAACATCGTGCTTCTAACAGTCGGGCACGTGCCACCAGATTGGGCTTGGAGAAATACAGGCGCTGGATGTAAGCGAACGTCGATGCTGCCTCCATGTACTCACCCTTCCGGAACTGTGACTCGCCCATCAAGAACCATGCTCGCCACAAGAACGGATTGTACTCCTTCTGGCTCAACCATATCCTATCTTTAGCAGTCTTCGGACGGCTCTTATTCCATTCCGGACGCTTCACAATGCTATGAATCTTGATGGCCTTCTGGCTTTTCTCCACCGCTCGGTCGAAATTGCTGGAACCAATCTTCACCGTCGCCTTATTGCCCGTCACATACAAAGGAATAATCTCGGTGAAATTGTCCTTGTTGCCGTCTTCCTGCATCTGCCGACCTTCCTTGTAAGCCTCATGACCATTGAAGTAGGTGTTATACCTCGCCTTGAAAGCATGCACTCCACGCGACAAAGGCGTATTCTTCTCTGTAGAACACGCCACTAACAGCACGAGCATTGCCGCACATCCGCACAATATGTAGCATAAACGCTTCAAGATGCCTTACTTCATTATTATAATGTAACGAAAAGGAACGTCTCTTATTGTCTAACGAACGCCCTTGTTGGTTCTGGCATTATGTTCTGGCGGTTCTCCTCTCCCCAACTATCATAAAGACTTCATCCTTCAGATCGTCGGGCAACTCCACAGCGCGCAACTGCAACGAGCGCACCCATCCCGCCACTTCGTCCTCTCGCATCGTATAAAGGACTTCACGAAATTCTTCGACCTCATCAGAGGAATAGGCATCGCTTTCCCTGCCACGAAAGCGGTCAAGCTCCTCGTCATTGTAGTATTCTATCTGCTTGCTGATGGCCGCCAACAGACTTTCCTTCTCGCAAGTCTCGTGCTGCCCGCAACATTCCATATCCTCCACCTGCTTGATGCTGGGAAGGTCGGTGATTTCACCCTTCATCAATTGCCGCTTCAGCTTCTTCTCACGAAAGAAACCTGCAGCAAAGGCGACAAGACCCAATGCAATGAGCGCGATAATCAGATAAGTCATAATCTTCTAAATCTCTTCTATAACAAAACCTACTGACTTCAAGTCATCCCAATACTGAGGATAGGATTTAGACACCACCTGAGGATTGTTGATGTTGATCAATCCATTCTTTAATGCCACGGGTGCGAAAGCCATCGCCATCCGATGGTCTTCATAGGTATCAATCGCTATCTCATCAGAAGGAACAAGCTGTTTCCCCTCCCACAACAATTCGCTGTCATTCCTATCTTCTATCTGATATCCCAACTTGGCCAACTCACGCTTCAAGGCTTCGATGCGGTCTGTCTCCTTAATTTTCAAACTCTGCAAACCTGTAAAATGGAAAGGAACACCCAACATACAGCACGTCACCACGAAGGTCTGAGCCAAATCTGGCATTTCTACAAAATTAGTCTCCAAACGCTCTACCCTATTTCCATTCTTTCTTAGTACCACTTCACCATCTCGATATTCTGTACTGACGCCCAAACGTTCAAACACAGCTACACCCCGGCTATCACCCTGTAAACTCTCTGAGAACAATCCTGGCAACACAATCTCAGCATCCTCATGGGGAGCCAGAGCCACCATCTCATACCAATAACTTGCTGCACTCCAATCGTTCTCCACCGAATAAGCACCCCACTGATAGGGCACAGGTTCCACCACAATCGTCTGCTCATCTTTCCACCCCACTTTCGCGCCATAATTTCGCATGACTGCAAGCGTCATATCAATATAAGGACGGCTAATAATCTTATCTATAAGACTCAGCGTCAATCCATTATTTAGCATCGGTCCAATCATCAGCAAGGCAGAAATATACTGAGAACTAATACCACCTGACAACTGTATCTTTCCACCCCCCAATTGAGGGTTCCCAACTATGCGCAATGGAGGGTAACCCTCCTTCTCTACATAGGTAATCTGTGCGCCCAATTGTCGTAAAGCATCCACCAATACACCAATCGGACGATTCTTCATCCGTTCACTGCCAGTAATAATATGTGTACCTTCACTGACTGCCAGCATAGCCGTCGAGAAACGCATCGCAGTACCAGCAGCACCGATATCAATCGTCTCAGGACGTCGCATCAACCACTCCCTCATCACACGCGTATCATCGCAGTCGCTCACATTGACTACGCCGAACGGATGATCCTCGACAGCCACACCACCACCCGCCAACGCACTAATGGTCAACGCACGATTACTGATACTCTTCGAGGAAGGAAGCACAACCCTCCCCCTTATTTCCTTGGGTGCATTTACTCTTATCTGCATATACTTTGTAATTTTAGTGCAAAGGTACGAAAAAACTCCAACTCCCTATCCCTAACTCCCAACTTTTACACACTTTTACACAAAAAAAGAGAGACACTCTCAGGATTTCTCCTGGAAGCGTCTCTCCTCTCAAGAAGGCGGCGACCTACTCTCCCGCATTGCGGTGCAGTACCATCGGCGCGCCCGGGCTTAACTTCTCTGTTCGGGATGGGAAGAGGTGGAA
>JAFXVS010000054.1 GCA_017534815.1 Bacteroidaceae bacterium
TACCGCAAAGCGGTGATGTTATAAAAACAGCTCCCCTACAGGGAAATTACGGGAATTACGAGAATTAAAGTTATTAATCAAATAAATCTAAGTATCATGAGCAAGATTATCTATCGCAAGATCCGCACCGCACCCGGTGTGAAGCAGTACCTGGACGAAGAGAAGACCCAGGTCAACCCCCAGTTCGAGGCCAGCTCCGCCTACTACGCGCAGGCAGTCACCCTCGAGACCCTCAGCCTCCGCGACATGGCGAAGCACATCACCTCCCACGGATCACCCTTCACCGTCGATGTGGTCATCGGCGTGCTCGAAGCCTTCCTGACTGCCATCGCCACCACGCTGGGAGTGACCAGTTGCATGAACTTGTTGTAAGTCAATGCTAAGTTGTCAAATGTGAAATGTAAGACGCGCAAATGAAAAGGAGAAGGCTGCAATTGCGGCCTTCTCCTTTTTATGTTTACAACCCAATTTTTGAAGATTTTGAATCAGATTTGTGGAATTTCTGCCCAACAGCACTCTCTTTTAATTGAGTTCAACTCGCTCCACTTGTCGAAGAAATCTTACAAATCTATACAAATTTAATAACAAATAACAAAATGTCTTGAAATCCCTGGTGGAAATGCCGCAACAAACATTAAAGAGATTTGTGAGATTTTGAAAGATTGGTGTCAAATTACCATCTTTTTGTTCCGATAATGATTTTTTTTGTCGAGAATTGTTCATAATTCGAGTTTTTCATGTATATTTGTGCCGACAAATGAATGATTAACCTAAAAAGCGATTGAACTATATGAAGAAACAAAATCTAATCGTGATTCTTGCCATTACGCTGATGGCAAGCACGCTTATCTGCTTTTCTTCCTGTTTCAGCTGTGAGGGAGGAGAAAAAGAATCGGAGAGCTTGGCTGACCGTTTTACGGATGAAGAGCTGAACAGCTTCAACCCCGATGCGCCTTACAAAATGTATGGCAACAGCCGTTCCATCGACATCCAGCCACGCCCCTATCTGCACATCACGGCAGGCCGAGGGGCTTTTCAGCAGGACGTGAACATCCGAGTGACGGATGTGTCGGAGCGTACGATGGAACAGCTGGATGCACAGCTCACCCGTGAGGAGCGTGGCGAGTTGCTCTTTGCCTTCGACATCGATGCTGGTCTTGCGCCTGATGAGGTCATCCCTGGCAAATACAACGTAGAGTTCGACCTCGACAAGTTGGGCGTGCCGACCGAGCTCCATCCTTTCTTGAAAGTGGTGCGTGTGGCGAGTGATGGCAGCATCCAGACGCTCAACAGTCATCTGCAAGAGGGTAAACTCTCTTACGCAGCCAGCCAAAACTCTGTCGTCGCTCTTGTGTTTTTAACGGTATTATTTTGGGAAGGGGCTAATATGACACTTGCTAGTTGGGATGCCATCAAGATGAACTCGAACGGGCACCCTTGGATGACGGTTCTCTATCCGGCACTGGAGGTGGCGCGGAGGCTGTTCTTCGACAAGGATGATGTGGTGAGCATACATGTGGAGGACAAGTTTAGCAACTTCAACGTCATTTTCCGCTATTCGGAGTCGGAGCGTGGCGAAAACTACAAGGCCTACTTGGAAAAGAGCAACAGGCTGGTCAAGCTTGTAGGGGAATTGAAGGCTGAGGCTGAGAAGAAGTTCAACAAGAAGCATCCGGGCTGGAAGAGCAAATGGTTCGTGACCGACGGGGACAAGGCGAAGCAACGTATGGAAACAGCTCAGATATTCTACAAACTGATGATGGATAACGACGAGGTGAAGAAACTGGCCAAAGATGACGATCTCCAGTATCCGCAGAGCATCCTCGACATCATCAAGGGTATGAAGATGGGCAACCGTTTCTGTCGCGAGAAACTGGGCATGAAGCCCCTCTCGCAAGAATATGATGTTTACGTGGGCAGTTCTTCCATTTTGGGAAAGAGCACTGCTGCAGCATTGCGCCTTGCTCCAAGTGGTGGTTTCGCCCCACACGTTTCCGTGTATTACGACAACCTTGTGTTGAAGGATTCTGTGACCAAAAAACTCTATTATGACCCCACCAAGTATGATGCGGTGGTGGTGACTATGGCCCACGAGGGCTTCCACCTCTACCAGAGCGAATACGTCTTCAACAATCTGCTCACAGACATGCGCTTCTTCGAGGCCACAGCCTCGGTGGTGGAACATCGTTTTGGCGACTGGATGAAGGAACATGGCTACATCTCCTACGACCCACGTTCGAAGGAAGGGGGCGAAAAGTTGGGCTACTCCGCGCGTGACAGCCACCATCTGCTGGGATGGACACTCGACAAGTCCATTCCAGGTATATCAGGTGTGGATGATCTCAATGTGGATGGTGGCTACATGTTGGGAGACCTCATCGAGTTCCTGCTCGAAAAGAAGGGCGACGTGAGTTTCCCCGACATGATGAATCGCTATGCGTATAACAAGACGCTTACTCAGTCGCTGATGGACATCTTCGGCATTAGTACAAAGGGGCAATTTAGCAAATTCTATGAAGAGTTCTGCCAGAAGCACATCGAAGAAATCATAAAAGATAGAATGGGACCTGCCAATAATGCTTCTTACCATTATATAACGTTGCCAAACCTGAAGCATGATGCCGACAACTGCGTGCTGCGTATCAAGGGTTTTGGACACCAACAGGCAAAAGTGAGAGCGGGAGACATGCCCGACTATTGGACGGACTGCATGCAGCCCAATGCGCAGCTAGGCTACCCGTTTGCTATCAAGGCTTTTGAACTGCACGAGTGGAGTCTCAAGGATCCAAAAGAGAAGGCCGATGGCATCAATGCGCTGAACCTTCGCTATGCTCTTTTTGCCGTAAAGTCGCCCAAGTTGAGCCCTTCCATGATGAAGTTCACATTTTTGGATTGCTCCAACAACACCGCCAAATATGCTCCTAACAACATGTATCTCAACCCTTGCGAGAAGGGTTACGAACGTAAGGCAGGTGCTGCGCTGATGTTTCGCCCTGACATCAATACTGTGGTTCTTAACGACGAGGATCACTGGATAGACATTGTGGCTCTCTATGCGCCAATGACCAACCTGCATGTGGAGGGTATAAGCAACGACCGCAAGGGGTTATTGGTCGATACGAAGGAAGAACCTACCATCGCTCTCGAGAAGCGAGGCTATGTGTCGGGCATGCAGCTCTGTGTGGTCAACAATAAGACAAAGAAGCAAAAGAATTTCAATGTCCCCTTGAAACTCTGTGGCGAGAAGGTGAAGCTCCCCTACAAGAGTTTGGACATCACCGACAAGAACAAGGTGGACGTGACGATTCGTTCGCGCTGGTTCTATCGTACAGAAGATGGCAAGACCACCTACTATGGGGCTGCGAGCAAGCCTGTACACTACACGGTGAATGGCAAGCAGGTGAGCCAGCTTGTAGAGGAGTATCCGACGGCGGAACCTGCCGATGCACCCGAAGAGAATGTGGGTGAGGATGGTGAAGAAGAGGGCGTGCTAATGGAGGTGACACTGAGATATCCCAATGCGAAACAGAGTGAGGGTCGTGCCAAAATGGTGGTGACGAAAGACCAATTCCGCATCGAGATTCCATCATACAGCTTCACCTATTTTGAAAAGGCACCCGTAGCGGGCATGGGAGACTTCCCTGCAGATTTGGGTGAGAACATCACCAAGAGCGGAACGAGCACGGTGATGGAGGGAAAATGCAAGTGGTATGCTTATTCGGCAGACATACATCATGTGGCTTCCCATGTTGGGGCAAAGGATGATGATACCCCTGCACTCACCGACACCTATCCGGTCATCACAGAAGTGACGAGCTTGTTGCCGTGGACGGAGAAACAGAAAACGTATCAAGCGGGCGGCAACCACGCAGGAGAGAAGCTTGCTGATTCGAAATGGGGCTACAAATTCCAACGTGACCGTCAGCGAGAACTGGAAGCAGCGGGACCAGTGTACTTCCTGTCGTATGGCGGATTTGTGAAAGGTGAAAAGATGGAGTTGGAAGTGGCTGCCGAGGAAACCTATACGTCGATGTACACTGAGAACCCTCGTGTCAAAGATATGAAGAAGAAGCTCACCTTCACAATTCTGAATATAGACCGCAAAAACTAACACACTATGAATAGGAGAAGTAGAATGAAAACAAAACGAATCTTCATTAGTTACCTATTGGCTATAGGAACTATCATGATGGTCACAGCGCTGGTGGGTTGTGACCCCAAGAAACCTGGAGTTGAAGAAAAACCTGAAGAGCAGGACTCGCTGTGGCTGGCGACGGCTAAGGTGACGAAGCCGGAGGAACTGGCCGAGTCTCAACTGACATTCACCGTCAATGAGGTTACGTTCACGATGATTCGTGTGGAGGGTGACGGTGTCACCACTTTCTACATGGGTGAGACGGAGGTGACGCAGGCTCTGTGGAAGGCCGTAATGGGCAAGGTGGACTTTGAGACGAACCCTCCCCATTTTGAGGGAGTGCCCGAACGGGATTATATAGGTCCTCAGCGTCCCATGTGTTTTGTGAATTGGTATGCCTGTCAGCAGTTCATCAACAGACTGAATGAAGCGACGGGGTACACTTTCCGTCTGCCAACCGATGCGGAGTGGGAATTTGCAGCCAAAGGTGGCAAGAGCTCCAAGGATTACACGTACAGTGGCAGCAATGATATTGACGAAGTGGCGTGGTACGATGGGAACACTGGCGGCAAGGGCAGTCGTGACGTAAAGACCAAAGCACCCAACGAACTGGGGTTGTACGACATGAGCGGAAACGTGAGTGAATGGGTGAGCGATGAATGGGATGATGCCTACTACACTGACACCCCTGTCACTTTCCGCATTGTGCGTGGCGGCAGTTGGTTTGACCAAGAGGAAGAATGCCGTGTGTCATCTCGCGATGGAGAGGGCGAGGAAGCAAGTTTCGACTCTGTAGGTTTCCGTCTCGTCCTCGAAGTACAATAACCGCAGTAACAACCAAAACATGATAGGAACCTAAAAAACACAGGATGGATTTTGAACAGATTATAACAAAAATCGGCAGTCTGCTGACAAAGGGATGCATGACGGTGTTCGTCGGCATGGTGGCGTTCATTGCCCTGCTCTGGGGCATCGGCACATGCATGGGATTCGGCGAGGACGGTCAAGGAACTGACAGCATCGCCGCCAAGGAGAAAACAACAACGAGCGAAAAGAGCGGGCAGTCTTCAACACCCGCCACGTTCGAGATTGAGGAGGGCTCGTACCAAACGATGGAAACGCCCACTGTGGACGTGCCCTTTGACGAATCATCAACCATTGTGTTCGGAGAATGAATATGAAAAGATTTCTGCTGATATGCATAGGAGCCCTGCTGGTGGCGCTGAGTCCTGCCACGGCTGGAGCACAGACCGCCAAACAACTGCGCGATCAGGGCGAGCAATACTGGTATAAGGAGGACTACGCGAACTCATACAAGTGCTTCAAGAAGGCATCGGACATGGGTGACGGTCTGTCGTCGAAAGCCATCGGAAAGATGTATCTGGAAGGCAGGGGCAAGCAGAAGGACTACATGCTGGCGGTCATCTACTTCCAGAAGGGTGCTGAGCAAGGTGCGCCTGGCTGCTATGCCAACAAGGGCTACTGCTACTATCATGGCGGCTACGGTCTGGAGAAGGACTTGGCGAAGGCGGTGAGCCTGTTCCAGAAGTCGGCCAACATGGGTGAGGCTATCGGTCAGCAGTGGATGGGCTTTCTCTACCAGCGAGGCGAGGGTGTTCCGAAGAACTCGACCAAAGCCATTGAGTGGTACATGAAGGCTGCTAACCAAGGTGACAAAGTCTCCATTCAGAAGCTGAAGGAAATGGGCATCGAGACCATCGACCAGCCCAAGACCACCACAACGACAAAGACAACCACCACACCCAAGACTACTACGACCACCACCACCAAGACAACGAAGCCTAAGGCAACTGTCACATGGCTCTCAGCCACCTCGACCACCTCTCAACGGAAGTACAACCTGCAGGCGGGCATCAAATCGACCTCGAAGGTGGAAAATGTGGTGGTGAAACTCAATGGACAATCGGATCGTGGCATCAAGACTGTCAGCAGCGACGGCTATGACATGAAGGTGAACCGTGCACTGACGCTGGCGCAGGGTCCCAACACCATCCGCATCGAGGTAACGAATGCTGGCGGAACGATGGCGACAGAACGCACGGTGACGTACATGCCTGCAACGACCACGCAGAAGACGGAGAACGTGAACCGTCCGACAAAGACGGAGAATGTGAATCGCCTGCAGACTGGTGAACGGCGCGTGGCACTGATTGTAGGCAACTCCAACTACACCGACAGCAACATGAAGCTGTCCAATCCTGTGAACGACGCCGCTGACCTGACTGCTGAACTCGTGAAGCTGGGCTTCGTGGTGGTTCGCTCGCTCAACCAGACGAAACAGGGTCTGGAAAACGCCGTCCAGCTCTTCGGCAGCAAGGCGCAGGATGCCGACGTGGCCCTCTTCTTCTATGCGGGTCATGGCATCCAATATCAGGGCGACAACTATCTAGTGCCCATCGACGCGAAACTGCCATCCGAGGAATATGTGAAGTATAACTGCACCAACGCAGGTCTGGTGCTTGACGTGATGGAAAAAGCTGGTGCGAAGATGAAAATTGTCATCCTCGACGCCTGCCGCAACAACCCCTTTGCCCGCAGCTGGTACAGAGGCAGCGAAAGTACTGGATTAGGAGCCATGAACGCTCCCAAGGGCACATTCATTGCCTTCTCCACCTCCCCTGGTGAAGTGGCTCTCGACGGCGGCACCAACAAGCGCAACAGCCCCTACACCACTGCCCTGCTCCAGACGCTTCAGAAGAAGGGACTCTCCATCACAGACTTCTTCCAAGAAGTGCTGGAACGCGTTGCCACTGCCACCAAGGAGAAACAGACACCTTGGACATCCAACTCGTTCAGAGGAAAATTTGTGTTTAATCCAGAATAGTGAGTATTAAAGGTTATTGGTTAAAGGTTATTGAATTAGATGATGAGATAGACAATGAAGAGAATACTATTACATATTATGCTGATGTTAGCGGTCATTCCCATGATGGCTCAGCGACATGGTACAGGACTGATCCTGGATGATGACATCGCCGACAAGATTCCTCAGAAAACGCGTCTGCTCACCCGCAGCTACACGAACCTGCCCAAAAGTTGGTCGCTGAAACAGTATTGTCCCCGTCCTGACGACCAGGGTCCCTACGAAACTTGTGTCGGGTGGGCTGCTGCATACGCTGCACGCACCATCGCCGAAGCTGTGCGTCAGGGATGGACTGACGTCAACACCATCACCAACGAATCCTTCGCTCCCCTCTTCGTCTATGGACACATCAAATACAGCGACACCAAGAACTGCAATCGCGGCACGAACATTGAGAAGGCCATGAAGCTGATGAAGAACACGGGGGTCGTGAAGAAACGTTCACTCGACGCCATGTGCGTGGAGTCCGTCAAAAGCAGCCTCAACAGCGAGGCCGCCAAATACAAGATTGATGACTACTTCCTGCTCTTTGGTCCTCAACATACTTACGAGACGGCCGTCAATACCACCAAGAAAGCCATCAGCGAGAACTGCCCCGTTGTCATCGGTTTCTACACCCAGCCCTCTTTCTTCCAGAAGGGCTTCGAATGTTGGAAGAACCTCTCCGAGAAGACCAACGGCTCTCATGCCATGTGCGTGGTAGGCTACGACGACAACAAATTCGGCGGTGCCTTCCTGCTTCTCAATAGCTGGGGTACCCAATGGGGTAAGGACGGCTATGCCTGGGTGGCCTACAAGGACTACAGCAAATACACCCACGACGCCCTTGAACTCTACCTCAAACCCGTCGCCAAAACCACAACAAAGACTACGACGACCACCACGACTACTAAACCGACTACTCCGACTAAACCGACCACTCCAACTAAACCCACGACACCTACCCAACCGACCACGACGACCGTCACATACAACAAATTCGCTGGTCAACTCGGTTTGAAACTCGCCACAGGTGAGCAGCTGAAAGCCGCCCTCGGCACTACCAGCAATGGTCTGAAACGTTACCGCATCACCGAGAGTCTTCCTTCAGGCACGCGCTACCGCATCCTGATCAGCAACAACCAACCCGGCTATGTCTATGTGTTCAGCAGCGACCTCCAAAATAATGCCGCTGTCAACTTCCCTGCCGACAGCAAGACCAGCGCAGCCCTGACCTACAAAAACAACACCATCGCCTTGCCCAGCGAGACGTCTTGGCTTGAACTCGACGACACACGAGGCACCGACTATCTCTGCGTGCTCTTCAGCAAGAAGCAAGTGGATGTAACCAGCCTCCTCAACCACCTCCAGAACGGCAAGGGCACATTCTACGAGAAAGTTCAGTCTGGCTTTAGCAAATACCTCGTCGCCCAGAGCGACATCAAGTTCAGCACCAGTACTGTCAGCTTCACCGCCACCTCTACAGCCGACGTGGTTCCCCTCCTCATCGAGATTTCACACCGATAAAAAGTGAGTGGCTTCTTGCATTGACGATTGATAAACAAAAATAAATAACCAACAACAAATATAAAGAGACGATTATGGCATTCTGTACAAATTGCGGGCAACCATTAGCGCCCGGACAAAAGTTCTGCACAAAGTGCGGTCAAAAGGTAGCTGAAGCGATGACACCACCACCAGCACCTCAAGCAGCCATAGACCCAACGCCGCAGGTTGCCCCTGCAGCACCAGCTCCCAAATCAACGGTGAAGATGCCAGCCTTCATCACCCAGAAGGCAGCACAGGTAGCCAGTGCATCTGCCGCCATGAAAGGAGGCGCAGGCAATCTTTTCGACATCAAAGCCATAAGTCAGAAAGGCGAATGGGTGGCATCCAGTTGGGACATGCCAACATTGGTCAACACCACACCCACATCATGGATGACACGCATCAAGAACTTCTTCATCCCAGAGAAGAAACTCGCCTATGCATGGTTCCTCCTGCCTGTCCTCACCACCGTCTTCACCATCATCTACTACATCTTCCATCTGATCGGCAAACTCTTCTCATAATCCCATGATGAAGAGATTCACCCTACAATCTCGACGAGGTCGCCCACAGCCCTTACGACGCTGTTGAAGTCGAGGCCAAGCTTGTCCAGACCGGCCGATACTTCACTGACGGATGCCTTTCCTGCTGGAGGCAAATCGCGTAACAGTTTTATAGCCTCCCGCATTTTCTCAGGAATCATGGTGAGATAGTGCCGCTGGCTGTCACGGTGGTTGAGGATGTCGAACACCTTTACCATCTGACGGCAACCCTCATTCACCTCGAACACCGCCTTACTCTGCAATGACAATCGCTCCGCTTTAGGCAGCGATTCAGCAGCGTTCCACATACGCTCGGCTACTTTAAATCGGCTCATACCCTTGTGCATCACAGCTTGGCGCACTTTGGCTGGGTTCTTCAGAGCCTCACCATGCAGGTCGGGATTGACCATAGCGTCTTTGTCAATGCCATAACTCTCATCATGGAAGAGGACATCCTCTATCGGTGTCTGGTCGTACTTGAAACGTACGTCTGCACCATGCGCTTTATCCCATTTCGCCAAATCATCGGGCGAGAGTTCACTGAACTTGATTTTCCATCCTCCATTACCCGTTGCCTTCGCAGTGACAACCTCGCGGAAACGGAAGGCATAGCATTGCTCGGTGAATGCCTGCTCAACATAATGCACCTTGCCGTCGCGGATGAAGTAGTAGGTGACATCGCGGTCGAAGGTGGTAGTCTTGCCAGAAATCAGATCCATCGTGTTCGATGACGAGGTTCTCATGATCTTGACGCTCTCTGGGGGTATTCCAAACCTGTCTGCTATATCTTGGATGACCCGCATATCGACGGCTCGGTAGATGTCGAGCATGCCATTGTTGAACTGTGCCCTGGTGCGCTGGAAATTCACGCCTTTGAGCAAAGGAATTTCGCTGATGAACTTGTCGTTCTTCATGAGCATCATCGTAGCCTTGTCAGCCTGACACTCAAGGATGATTCGGTTCTTCATCCGCAGGTTGACATTGGTGGGGTTGGCATTGTATATTTCACAGGCAGTCTGCAGGTTCTCCAAATTCTGCCGTGCCTGCCGCATAGCATATCGTTCGGCTGCACTATAGCGGGTAGCTTTGTCTGCGCCGCTCTTCCTGACGCGATCCAGCAGATCCTTGGCCTTGTTCCAAGCCGCCTTCTCAAGGCTGTCGTTTGACCATCCCACGCGTCCTTTGGCCCAACTTACAAATGCGGTGGAGTACTCTGTCTTCATCATCTTCAAAGAGTCTTTCGCTCCTTGCACCATACCGTTGCGTCCACCTTTCCAGGCACCCTTGGCCATTCTCCCAACTCCCTTGACCAAAGGAGTGGCGGCACTAATGCCGAGCGAAATCACTCCCTCCACGATGTAGGTTTCGGTGGCTATCACTGCACCCACCACGAAGGCACCTACCCTGCTGTTGCCGCCGTTCTCCACATATTTCTTCATCTCCAGCGGAATTTTAATCAGCATGTATGCCATATCTGAACCGCCCCAGGTGGCGACACCAACACCCATACGTGCCCACCATGGGAGGGATTCCATCATGGAGGTGCAGGTCTGGATGTGCTTCCACGTATATTTCTCCACGTTATCTGCCGCCAGCGCATACTCTTGCTCGTCGGCCTGTATGCCCTCAAGAACATGGGTGAAGGTGGTGCGGGCGGCCTTGACGTTGCGCTCTTCATATCCGTAGTCCTCATGATAAAGTTCCAGCTGCAAACGGACATATTCCGCCAATGGCGATAGAAGATCAAGTGACCCAGAGAAAATAATCTCGTTCTCCAACTGCCTCAAGTCATCCTCTAATTCCTTATCGCGCTTCATAGCTGCGCTCTTGGCTTCATAGCTGCTAAACTGTCTGCGAGGCTGCGAAAGCAGATGCACAACGCGCTTGTAGCTGTAGATTTTACCCTTATAGGAGGCAACAACCTCCATCATGGCGTTAAAGCGGTTAGGTGGATTGAGCACACCCTTGCGGCAACTGAGGATATAGTAGAGGCTACCCTCGCCGGCAGAGGACCACTTGGCCTGCAGCGACAGACCTATGCTGTCGAGCATGCTCTGCTTGGCCAGCATCTTCTGCTCCTCGGCCTGCCGGGCATCGATGACTTTGTTGTGAGCCTCAGTGACCATGTCGCTCAGACCACCCATGCCACCCATGCCCATCATGCCTGGCAGCATCATATTGAGACCAGCCTGCATCTGCTCAGTGTTGTAGAGATCATCGTATGCACTCTGTATGCCGCCCAGGTCATTCAGCTCCTTCAGCGTAAATTTCAAGTCCTCGGGCTTGGGGTCGATGACGAGCACTATATGATTCTCTTCGTCCCAATCGTAGAGTTTCAGGTAGCACACATTCTCAGCAGGCACATAGGTCTTGCCGTCAGCAAACTTTTTCTGGTCGTGACCATTGTTGTGGTGGATGGGGTCGTACTCCTCCGGATAGCAATGAATGTCTCCGTCAAATTCCATCTGAAGCACCAATCCCATGTAATAGCGGTAGAGCGGCAACTCTCCCTTGATGACAGTTCCCTTGTCCTTGGATGCCTCAATCTTAATTTTATAGCTGACATAGTTGCCAGGGATGCCCTTGTCTTCCTTCTCGTCCAAACAGCAGTCGCGGATGACGACCTCATAGACACGTCTCTCTGCGTTCCACTCCACGGCACCCCCTACACTGTAGTCCTTCGTCTCTGCGTTGTTTTCGTCGGTGATGGTCACCTTGACGTGAGCTGTACCGTCGTTCATGCCCACCACCACGAAAGGCAGCCTCACTTCCTTGTCGTAGCGTGCAGGCAAGGTGAGGTTATCCTGCGCAAACTTGATTTCTTGCTTCAGAATCTTGAAGTGCAGATGGTTGGTGTAGGAAGCTTCAGCCGAAGCAATCTGGAACTGCACGATGGCCTCCTTGGGCGGCTCACCCTCCTCACATTCGGGAGCTGCCACATAGGCCGTCTTCCAACCGTTCACCATGCCATATTCCTCCACATAGAGGTAGTTGTCAACCGAACTGATGGTGATGCGCTGCGTCAGTGCCTCATCCCCCCACTCTGCACCTCCTTCAGCCGCATGGCGGATGATGCAGGCGTTCACCGTCTGAGCCACATCACCCACGATGAGCGTGTTGCCAAAGTCCTTGTATATCTCCATCTCCAACCAGTCTGGTTGCTGCTCTTGCTGTTCTCCTTCTCCACCTTCTTCACCACCTTCTTCACCACCATCCTCCTCTTTCCGCTTACGACCAGTAAGGGCTGCCGCTGCACCACCACCAAGAATCACACTACCGATGATGCCGGGGATGATATACCTTTTATAACCTTTCTCCTCAGAAGCATCGTGATCTTCCTTCACATGCAGACCACCATCGCCACCCCCAGCCTTCTCGTCGAGCGTGAGTTTGAGATAGACGAGGCACTCCGACCATGAGGAACCCACTTGCACACCACTGGAGGCATTGACCATCAAGATCGGTTCGTTCGCCGAAGGGTCAGCCAACTGATAGTCGCTACATTTGAAGGTATAGACCACCTTGTCACACGAGTTATCGAAGCTTTTAGTCTCCCTGGTAAACTGCTGTTCA